>DASWDU010000031.1 GCA_036395115.1 Thermoplasmata archaeon
CGGTTGGGACGGCGGTTTGGGCACCTCCTGGTATTGCGACCCGAAGGAAGACCTCATCGGCATCCTGATGACTCAGCGTGGATGGACGTCTCCCAGTCCACCGGACGTCTGCCGCGACTTCTGGAGCTCCACATACGGCGCAATTCAAGACTGAGGGAGGACATCGGCGGTCCAGCCGCAATTCCGGCATCGATACCCCAGAGTCCTGTCTCGATCGAATCTCTCCAGGAGTTTTCTTTCGCCGCAGACAGGACACGAGGAGTCGAGCTTCCACTCGAGGTAGCCTGGTGGATTGGGGGCTCGCATCATTCGGCGTGTGCGCGTGGCGAGACATCTCCGCGTCGCCTAGTAAGCGTTTCCGTTTCGGGCCTTAGGACCACGGGAATCACCGAGAGGCTGAAGGTCTTTGAAGGGGCGCTCCAAAAAGCTCATCCACGAGAACCGCGACTCCGCCCGCCGCAGGCCGTCTCGGGAAGAGACTCCCATCAATGCCCAACATCGTAGTCGTCGGAGACCGTGACTCGGGGAAGACGACGTTCCTCGCGCTCCTGTACGCGGCGCAAGTCAAGTCGGGTTCGGACCGGGCGGATGACTTTCGATTTCACGTCGCCTACGAATCGCTCGACGAGATCTCCGGCGTCTTCCAGCAAGTGATGTCTGGGAACTTCCCGGATGCCGCCGCGAAAGAGGGAATCCGGGGAATCACGTTCCACCTCGGCTACCGGAGGTCGCGGTTCGGGATCCTGTCACGATTGCGATCGCGAGGGTGGACTCCCGGTACGCCCGCTTCGGTGCGCCTCATCGTCGTGAGGAATCTCGCGGACGAAATGGATCGATTTCGGAAAGGCAGTTCCTTTGCCAACGCGGCGTTGAGAGACGTCTTTGAGAGCGACGCGATTGCGATCCTGGTAGACGGCCGGAAGCTCGCGCTCGCCGAGGAAGGCCCGCAGCTCGGATCCATGGGAAAGTACGACGACGCCGTCGACGCGCTCTTGACGGCCATGCAAGGCTCGCGCGGGCGTGGAGACCGCAGCTCACTCCATCCGATTTTCGTATTCACCAAGTTCGATTCCGTGGACTCCGAGGCGCTCCACGCCGCCAAGATGGAGGACGCGCCGCCCGAAGTCAGGAAGACGGGTCTTCGAACCGCCTACGCGGAAGCGCTTCTGGACCACAATTTGCCGAACACGATGGCGAAGATCCGGGCCCGAGACCCTCGAGGGTTGAAGTTCACGGCGCCCTCGTACTTCTTCAGCTGGGTGCGCACGGAGGCGGCGGCGCCGGGCCGGAGGGAGCGGATTCGGCTTCGGCGCAGCGGGGGCGGGGGCTGGGAGCCAGACTATTCCAAGGACGAATACCTCGCCCTGCTGGAGCGCCTCTCGAAGATTGCAAGGGACGCCGGGGAGTGAATTCCCCTTTTCTCGCGATGGGTTGTCGCGACGATGATAACGCTGTGCTTAGGATTAAGTACGGTTGGGGGGTCATCCAGCGGACATGCCCTGCGCACTACTCGGGGACCGCGCTTCCGGTAAAACGACCTTCTTGGGACTCCTGTATTCGGCCCAAGTCAAATACGGTACTGGGGTCCAAGATGACTTCCGTTTCCACGCGCCGATCGCATCCCTGAATCTGATGTCGGCGGTCTATGAAGGCATGAAAGATGGCCGATTCCCCAGCGCCACCCTGAAGGAGGAGATCACGGAACTCGGTTTCGTCTTCGGCTACCTCCGCAAGGTCGTTGGGAAATTGCCCTACTACATCCGGCAACAGAACTGGGTCCATCCGTTCTCGACCCTGCGGTTCTCGGCGTACGACGTGTCGGGCGAAGATATCGAGGAATTCATCGAGACCGGAATCGCATCGAGGCCTCTGATCCAGCAGCTGCTGAAGAGCGTCGTCGTCGTGGTCTTGGTCGATTGCAGCAAGATGACGACCGAGGTCGACACGGCTGCGTACAAGAAAATGCTCCGATACGACAGCACGGTCGCGAAGTTGCTCGTCGCCTTCCAGACGTACAAGAAGCAGGAATACGACCGGCTGAAGGATTCGGGGGTCAAAGCCGAGGCGCCGAGGATCTACCCCGCGTTCGTGCTCGCCAAGTTCGACACCCTCAAGGATGACGTCCTGGCGAGACTGGGCTTGCACCGAGGGTTCCCCGAGGGCAAGCGCCTACGGAAGGAGTACGCGGAAGCTCTGCTCCGCGTCTTCGTCCCGCAGACCCTCTCCCAAATCCGCGGCGGCAAGATCGCCGGGGTCAGCATGGACAAGTCCGCGTACTTCCTCAGCTGGGTCCGCACGGAGCAGCACGAAGGCATGGAGCCCGTCGGGCAGCCGAAGATCGTCCGGACCGGGTTCGCACCGGAAGGCGGGGGCGAGCCAGATTTCGCGTACGACGAGTACGTAGAGTTCATCGAACACTTCCGGGACATCGCCCACAAGATCCCCGACGAAATTCTCGAAGCGGAGAAGTTCCAGGCTGAGGCTCTCGCTCGGTCGGCGTAGCAGGCGGCACCATGGGAACCGCGGAATCGAGTCATCGGTCAACCGACGAAGACGTCGTCGAGTTCGATCACTGGATCTACGGGGCGCTCCCCGGGACCGGGTATACGACGCGAGCGGTCTCGAAGAACCTCGATGCGGGCCTATACGACCCGTACCTCCGCGGCCACTATACGCCGATCCGCGGCGCGATCGCCCAGTCGACTGACGATCCGATTGACCTGCACATGATGCACCCCGTCCGCGGCGGGCGAGAGATCCTGCTATCCGGTATCACACGAGGACCTCCGGACGAAGCGGGGAGGCCGACCTTCGCGAATCACACCGCCGTGGCGCGGACGGACGTGCTCCGATCCGGTCGGATCAATCTCGAGGCGGTCTTTCGCGCGATGAACGAGTTCGATCGTCGGGACCCCGAAGTGGCGGGCGAGATGCCCCTTCTCCAGGTTCCGCCTCGGTCCGAAGAGGAACGTCGGGTGCCCTTCGGCAGCGGGATTCACAAACACCTGACGTTCCCCGCCATCGAAACGCTCGCGACACGGATCATGTCGGATCCGAGCAGCCGGACGCTCCTGCTGTGCCGGAACACGAGCCCGGACGCGCGAAACGCGACCCTGAACCTGATCTTCGAGCTCCTGGTATGGGCGTGTGGACTTCCGCCTCTCACGGCGATCAGCGAGTCGCCGCGCGCCTCCGCCTTGAACTTCTTCAACTTGGTCATCGCGCCGAGAGGCGTCCGAGCCGACTCGACGTGGGCGATCCTGGAGAGCGCGCTCGCCCAGCCTGTGTTGCCTCGCGTCCTCGATCACGACGACGTGTACCAAGTGCTGACGGCGACAGCCCGTCAGTCGGCCGACTTGCTGTCGGCCCGATAGCTCCGCGCGCGTGCATCCCCGAGTACGCGGACCACGGTCCAACCGTGGCCGAGGTTCCATTCGCCGTCCTTCGAACGTTGGTCCGGATGCGCCTTGTCGGGATGATTCAGCTCCGCCTCGAGGTAGTCGCCGTCGGTGTCTGCCTCCGGCACCAGTTGGCCGTCGGAGAGGAGCTGACACAGCAACGGCAATCCGCTGGGCTTCCCTTTCCAATGGACCACCAGGAAGGCTTTGCGGGCCGAAGCATCCGTGAGGATGAGTTCCCTTAGTCCGAGGTACGATTCCCGATCGCGGGGATTCTCGCGCGGGGGCGCCTCGAGCCTCGCCTTTCGCTTCTCGAGGGCCTTGAGCAGGACGAGCCACTCCTTCTTCGTCATCTCCGTCTGCTCCCACGGGGACGCGGGCATCGACTCGGTCGGCGCGCCTTCCGCGGCTCTCGCGTCTCTCCCGGGCCCAGCACCCGGTTGGACGAGGTCGTACGTCGCCGCGTCGTCGGGGTTCCTCGGAGGGACCACCCGGATCGCCAAGGCGGTCATCCCCGGATGGAACCGTGAATCCAGGACGGTGAGGACGTTGACGGCGTCGTGCGCAAAGAGTTCGGCCAGGGTCATGCTCACGTCGGACGATCCATTCCGGCGGGCGAGGTCGCTGAGCCGTTCCAGCGGGAGATATGCGTCCCCGATGCGAGCGGTTGCGGCCAAATCATCGAGGTATGCCTGCGCGACCTGTTGCGTGAGGCGCGGCCGTTTTGAACCGAGGCTGAACCCGACCATCTTCGCCATCATCGCCGAGCCGCGAAAAATCCCCGTGACCCCGGCACGAAGGAACGCGACGGCGCCGCTCGCCTCCACGCACTGATTGATGAGGAGCGTCAGCCGGACGGAAAGCTTTCGACTCAGCCGGCCACCGGGGACCCGTGACTCGTAGAAGATTCCGCCCCAGCGGAGCGGCATCGATCCGGCCCACGTCGGATCTGAAGGGCTCCGGCGATACCAGTCGAGGGTCTTCGCGCGCAGGATCGCGCTGACGAGCAACGGGTCCTCGGTTTCGGCGCGCACCCGGGGCAACAGCGCTTCGGCCGTCCGGAGGACTTCGCGCAGGACTCGTTTGTCGCCGTGAGCCTCGTCGACCAAGGCTTGAGCGTCAATCGAGTTGATGGTCTCGATGTCGAACTTCTCCTCGGGGTTCATCTGCAGGAACGCGACAAGCTCACGGCGTTCCAGCGGTGAGGAGGCCTGAGGCTTCGGAGGCGCCTTTAGTGGATCGCCCGGCTTCCGATCCTTCTGGGACGTGACCGGACTGAGGGCCATGAGCATCGCTGATGGGACGAAGGGCACCCTAGCCATGATGGCGCCTCTCCCACGCACACAGGTTCAATAAATCAGTTGCTGGCAATTATCGGGCTTGATAGGCGGGCGAGAGTGGAATGGTTCGACCGGCCCGCGAGGCGGACCGCCCCTAGGGATACCCACCGCCGCCGCCCGCTGGCATGCTCGTCGATGGCGGGGCGAGGAAAAGGTAATAGATCGCAAGGTAGACGATCGCCGCGACGACAACGTAGAGCAGAATGAGTTTCCAGCGCATCCGGTAGGCCATGTCACCACGTCTCCGGGTCCTCCGTCTCGATCTCAATCGCGACCGATCCACCCTTCCGCGACTCGTGCCCCAACACCCCTGGCTTCATGGCTCGGATTACTATCCGGATAGTATAAATCGATTATTGGACGGCAATCGAAAAATTCCCGCCATGTGACTCAACGACGACGCAGATTGGCTGCGACGTTGTGAATTCGATCGAGCGATCCGGACGCACCGGCCTTCTTGTGATGACCGCGCCCATGGCCTGCACAAGTAATTTACCTGAGCACGGGTTTGCATTTGGCCATGACCAAGAACACTCCTGCCTACGGCGCTCGCGCAGCCAAGGCGCCGCTCGCGCCCATGACGATCGAGCGACGCGATCCAGGATCGCACGACGTCGAGATCGAGATTCTCTACTGCGGCATTTGCCACAGCGACGTGCACAAGGTAACCGACGAATGGGGGAACACGCACTTTCCGGTCGTACCAGGCCACGAGATCGTCGGCCGAGTCGCATCGCGTGGCGCCAGCGCATCACGCTTCCGTGAAGACGACCTCGTCGGCGTAGGGTGCATCGTCGATTCGTGTCGCGCGTGCCCGGAGTGCCGCGCCGGCCATGAGATGTTCTGCGAGAAGGGCGTCAGGTTCTCGTTCGACAGCCTCGAGCAGGACGGGAAGACATTGACCTACGGCGGATACTCGACGGACATGGTCGTCGACGAGCGCTATGTACTGCGCGTGCCGAAGGGGCTGGACCCCGCGCATGCCGCACCGCTGATGTGCGCCGGCATCACCACGTACTCGCCCCTGCGCCAGTTCGGATGCAAGCCCGGCGACAAGGTCGGCGTCGTGGGCCTGGGTGGTTTGGGCCACATGGTCGTTAAGTTTGCGGCTACCATGGGTGCGGAAGTCACCGTGCTCAGCACCTCGCGCGGCAAGGAGGAAGACGCCGCTCGGCTGGGTGCCAAGCGATTCGTCGCCACGCGCGAGCCCGGCGCGCTCGAGGCGCTTGCAAAGACGTTCGACCTCATCCTGGACACGGTGAGCGCGCCGCACGATCTGAACCAAGAGTTGGCCCTCTTGCGGAATTTTGGCGCCTTAGTCCTCGTGGGGTTGCCACCCGGCTCAACCCCGCTCGATCCGGGCATGCTCCTCTTTGGCAACCGGCGCCTCGCGGGCTCCAACATCGGCGGGATTCCCGAGACCCAGGAAATGCTCGACTACTGCGGCGAGCACGGAATCGTCGCGGACGTAGAAGTCATCCCGATCCAGAAGGTCAACGATGCCTACGCAAGCATCCAGCGCGGCGACGTGCGATACCGGTTCGTGATCGACTGCGCCAGCCTTGGACCCTGAGTCTAACAAGGGCAGTAAGTGAAGGACATGGACATTAAGAGAGTGGGCTCGCGATCGTCGAGCGAGGGACCAGCGGAACGGTTCATCGGCAAGGTGCGCATCGAGCCTCTGTTCCAAGCAAACGCGCCGGGGCGCGCGGAAGGTGCGAGGGTCACGTTCGAGCCCGGCGCCCGCACGGCCTGGCATGCCCATCCACTGGGTCAGACGCTCATCGTGACGGCCGGGCGCGGGTTCGTGCAAAGCTGGGGAGGTCCCGTCGAAGAGATCCATCCCGGCGATGTTGTCTCATGTCCGCCGGGAGAGAAGCACTGGCACGGCGCCACGCCGGACAGCGCGATGACGCACATCGCCATCATCGAACCGCTTGATGGCAAGACCGCCGACTGGATGGAACATGTCAGCGAGGAACAATACCGGCGAATTCTGCGTCCGAACGGGGTCGACCGATCATGACAGGATTCGACGGATGGGAAAACTTCTATGTAATCGTCGGCTCGTCCGCCGGCGCCCTCATCGGATTACAGTTCGTCGTCATTACGCTCATTGCCGCAAGGCCGCCCGCACGAGGTGACGCGCAAGCCGGCGGCGCCTTTGCGACGCCGAGCGTCGTTCATTTCGGGGTCGTGCTGTTGCTGTCGGCGATTGTGAGCGCTCCATGGGACGGCATCGCTCCCGCCGCAGTTCTTTGGGGATTCGTCGGTGTCGGTGGGGCGGTCTACGCCGTCGTCGTGGCCCGGCGTATGCGCGTGCAAAGTGCCTACCAGCCTGTGTTCGAGGACTGGCTGTTTCATGGTCTGCTCCCATTTGCGGCATATGCAGTCCTCGTCATGTCGGCATTTGCGGCTTACGCCTATGCGAGCCCGGCCCTGTTCCTCGTCGGCGCGGCGGCGCTGCTGCTGCTCTTTGTGGGCATTCACAACGCCTGGGACGCTGTCACGTATCAGGTCTTCGTTAGATCGAGGAAGGACGGGTAGTGTGCGAGTTGGGATTTTGGGTTCAGGGTTGATCAGCGAGGGCCGTTGAGGAGAGCCTGGAAAGGTTCATGAACGCGCGATCCGTCCGAGCGGCGGTGCCGCGGGAGAAGGTCCTCGACTGGCTGCTCGAACCGGACCAGCCCTCAGTGCGGTATCTCACGTTGACCCAGCTCCTCGGGAGGAGCGAGACCGACTCCGACGTCCGGAAGGCGAAGGCCCGGATTCCGTCCGCCGGGTGGGCCGCGGAGATCCTCGCCCGCCGCGACCCGGGCGGCTGGTGGGCCCGCGATGCGCACCCCATGTCGCCGAAGTACGTCTCGATGAACTGGAACCTGCTCGCGCTCTCGGACCTCGGCGCGACGCGCGCGATCCCCGAGGTGGGTGCGTCGTGCGAGCTCTGGATGAAGAAGTCCCCCCTGAACGGAGGTGGCGTTGGCGGCATGTCGAACGGGCATGGTCACCTCTGCTACACCGGCAACATGGCCCGGGCGCTGATCCGGTTCGGGTACGACGACGACCGCCGGGTGCGCAAGGCGCTCGACTGGCTCGTCCGGACCGCGCACCCGAAGGGGGGCTGGACATGCTGGAACTACAAGGACGCGCCGGCGACGGGACGGACCCTCGACTCGTGGGAAGGCCTGAGCGCCTTCGCCGCCTATCCCCGCTCGAAATGGACGGCCGCCATGAAGGGCTGCGTAGAGCGAGGCGCCGAGTACTATCTCGACCACGAGTTGCACCGCCAGGGAGCGCGGTACGAGCCGTGGTACCGCTTCCATTGGCCGATGCACTACTACTACGACCTCCTGGTCGGCCTCGACGTCCTCACCGCCCTCGGCTAAGGGGACGACCCGAGGCTCGGCTTCGCGCTCGCGCACCTGCGGAAGAAGCGACGGTCCGACGGGCGTTGGAACCTCGACGCGGTCCAGCCGGACCCGAGCCCGGCGGCCGCCAAATGGTACGCGGACCATCCGAAGAAACGTCCGACCCCGCTCGCGTTCGAGACCGCCGGTCGCCCGAGCAAGATGATCACGCTCCGGGCGCTCACGGTCCTCTCCCGGGTCGGTTGAGGCCCCCCGCGGCTTCGCCCTGGCGTGAGCGGCGGCTCCGTCGCCATCGGTGGCGGACGACGATGGATGCAAACCCATCTGAGTATGCTCCCGGCGGGAAGTCGGTACATTGGCAAGCAAACCGGGCAAGCCCATCAAGAGATATGCCAGTGGAAAGTCTCTATCGTTGGGCTGGCGCGTCGGTTAGGCGCCGCTGCGCCGGGAGCCGTGCGCCTCGAAGTCGATGGCCCACTGGAGGACCGGGATCAGGGTGCGACGGAGGTCGCGCCCCTCGGAGGTGATTGTGTACTCGACCCGGGGCGGCACCTCGGGGTAGAGCGTACGTTCAACAAGACCGAGGGACGCAAGCTCGCGGAGGCTGTCCGTCAAGGTTCGTGGACTGATCCCCTTCAGCTGCCGGATGAGATCGTTGAATCGCATTCGCCGCTCGTTCCCGAGGACGGCGATGATGAAGAGAGACCACCTCTTACCCAAAACAGCCATGAGGTCCCCCATGGGGTAGATGCAGTATTCCTGGTCCCCTTCTCGAATAACGCACGCCTGGTCGAGTTCGACCTTCCTCGGCGCCCCCTTGCGCGGCGGCATCGCTTTACTCTCCTTCACTGGAACCTTATGAGGGACGGGTGCGACTTCTAGTTGTTGCCAACAGGCGGACGTCACATCGGCGTTCAGACAGAAAATCGGGTGAGGCAGGAAGTTGCGAAAGGAACCATGAGTCCGCTGTTCGATGCGGAAGCCCAGTACCGGCCGGACATGGAACCGGTCGTGTCCGCGGAGGGCCGAGAAGGGGAGCTAATCGCCAGCGGTGAGGGCAAAGTCCGGGGCCAGAGGATCCGCGGGACGATCCGGGTCACCTTCTACTCCGCAGAGTGCGTCTTTCCCCAGGTCCTCGCGGGCCACCCGGTTGACCCCGGGCTCCACGTCTGCAAGGAGAATCCGGGCGGGTTCATCAAGACGGACGACGGCGCCCTCATTGAAATCGACGGGAAGGGGTTCGGCATGCGAGGGTTCGATCCAAAGGAACCGCAACGTTGGCGCCTCATGATGGGCATCCGGTTCGCCACGACGGACGAGCGGTACCGGTGGCTCAATGGGACCCTTGGCCTCTGGGAAGGCCTGTTCGACGAGAAGGACGGGTCCGCTTTCTATCGGGTCTCTGTCCCGAAGTCGGTGTTGTGATGAACTCGGAAGAAAACGAACGGAGAATCCTCCGCACCCGCCGAAAATCCGGGCAAGCGCTCGGTCCCCGCGAACGGGCGGTACAGCGCCTCGCGGTACGGGCGATGGCGGGCGGTCGCGCGCCGACCGTGGAGACGCTCTCGCGTGAGCTGGGCCTGCCGGTCGACGGCGTGCGCGAGGCACTCGCCTCCCTCGAGGCGTGCGACTGCGTGGTGATGGATCGGGACCGAGTCCGAGTCGCCTATCCCTTTACGACGGACCTCGTGCCCCACGAGGTCGTATCGTCTCGCGGTACCGCGCGCGCTAACTGCGCAGTCGATGCCCTTGGCGCGGGCGCAATGCTCGGGGAAGAGGTCGAAATCCGGAGCACGTGTTCGTATTGCGGGGCCTCCATCCACCTGCAGGGGAGGGAGAGTTTCAGAGCGGCGACAATCGGCCCCGTGGTCTTCGTCCCGCCATCGGACTTGATGCAAGGACACGCCTCGGACTGTGTGTGCCCTTCGATTAACTTCTATTGCAACGAGGAACACGGACGCGCCCATGCGGGTACTCTGGCGGCCGGGGGACGCTTCCTCTCCCTGAAGGAAGCCACTGCCTTGGGCATCTCTGCCTTCGGCGATCTGCTTAGCCCGACCTCGGCGCGATCCGGCGAGCGACGACCCGTCACGATGGAGTGAGCCCATGCCGTCTCGATACGATCTCATCATCCTTGGCGGCGGTGCCGCCGCCTTCAGCGCGGCGATTCGCGCGGATCGAAACGGAGCGAAGGCGTTGATGATCGACGGCGGCACGATCGGGGGTACCTGCGTGAACGTCGGCTGCGTTCCCAGCAAACGCCTCCTTGCCGTGGGGGACCAGTTCTTCCGGGTCGCGAACCATCCTTTCCCGGGCCTCCGCCTCGACGATGGATGGTCCGCGGAATTCAGTGCCGTGGTCCGTTCGAAAGACCGTTTGGTGGCCGACCTCCGCAAGGCGAAGTACACGGATGTCCTCGCGTCCCTGAAGGACGTGGAATACGTGTGGGGCCATGCTGGCTTCGTTTCTCCCCATGAAGTCAAGGTCGGGAAGGATCGATATGAAGGCGACAAATTCGTGATCGGGACAGGATCCTCGCCCACGGTCCCTTCGATTCCGGGAATCGACAAGGTGGACTACCTCACAAACGTGGAGGCGTTGTCCCTGAAAGAGCGACCCGAGTCGATGATCGTCCTCGGCGGCCGAGCCCTTGGCTTGGAGTTCGCCCAGATGTACCAGAACTTCGGGACGCAGGTGACCGTGGTGCAACGCAGCGCTCGAATCGTGCCGGAGGAGGAACCGGAAATCTCCCAATCCCTTAGGCAGTATCTCAAAGAGGACGGAATCGAGATCCACACCGGCGCCGAAGTCCTCACAGCTGAACAACGAGCCGGCCGGAAGGTGGTGGTCGCTCGCTTCGGCGACCGGAAACGAACTATCGAAGCGGACGAGCTCCTCCTAGCCACGGGTCGCACTCCCAACACCGCGGGGCTTAACCTTCAGGCGGCACGCGTCGAGGTGAAGGAAGATCAGGGAGTGAAGGTCGACTCCGAGATGCGCTCGACCGCGCCAGAGATCTTTGCGGCGGGCGACGTGATTGGGAAACCGATGCTCGAGACTGCCGCGGCGAAAGAAGGATACATCGCGGCGGAGAACGCTTTGGCCAATCGCGGCCTGAAGATGGACTACCGAGCGGTGCCCCACGCCGTGTTCACACATCCGGCTATCGCCTCCGTAGGGCGAACCGACACCCAGGCAAACGCGGACGGCGGAGTCCGGTGCGCGTGCAATACGGTTTGGTTGAAGCAGGTCCCTAAGCCCCTGATTGTGGAGGATACTCGGGGCCTCGTGAAGATCGTCGCGGAGGCGAAAGGCCACAAGATCCTCGGGGTGCACATTCTGGCCTCCCTGGCGCCGGACATGATCCACGAAGGCGTCCTCGCGGTGAAGCACGGCTTGACTCTCGAGGACATCATCGACACCGTCCATGTGTTCCCGACTCACAGCGAGGCAATCAAACTCGCAGCGCTATCGTTCTTCGAGGACGTGGACAAGCTCAGTTGCTGCGCCATCTAGCCGAGCGCGGCGGCTGGAGTGCGGACTGAACCGGGGCTTTTGTCAGGAACCGCGCAGTACTCGGCACACCGAGCGAGTAGGTGTGCAACCGAAGCGGCCTAGTTGGTATCGGAAACACTCTCCACGCGCGGCGAATGGTGCGGCGTGTTACAAAATAAGCATGCTCCCGGCGGGGTGCCGCCTAGCGCTAGGTTGTTCTCCCGCAAGTTCTGCAAGCGCAGGCCAGGTCGCCGGCTGCACGAGGGAACGCCCATCGGCTTTTTTGCCTAAACGACGTTGCGTCGCATGTCGCACCATGGCCGATGCCAAGAGTATCACCTTCCGCCCTGCCGTGCCCTCGGACGCACAGGTCGTCGCCGCCATCGTGAACGGCGCCTATCGTGGCGACGCCACGGGCCGCGGCTGGACAAGCGAGGCGGATTTCATCGCCGGCCCGCGCATCGACGAGGCGGGGTTCCTTGCGCTCCTCGCTAAGGATGCGAGCGTTGTCCTCCTCGGGCTGCGCGATGGCGACATTGTCGGCTGCGTCCACCTCGAGGGCAGCGAGGACGGGGTGGCCTTCCTCGGCCTGCTCTCCGTCCGCGTTACCGAACAAGGCTCGGGGCTCGGGCGCGCGCTCGTCGCGGCGGCCGAGGACTACGCGCGGCGCGAACTTGGCGCGCGCGTCATCGCGATGTACGTCCTGACGGTGCGGCGCGAACTATTAGCTTGGTACGAGCGCCGCGGTTACCGGCGGACCGGCGACATCGTGCCTTTCCATTCCCCTCCGGGCCAACGATTCCTTCGGGGCCCGCTCGAGTTCGAGCGGCTTGAAAAGCGACTCGCTTGACCGTGACATAGGCTCCAGCGCAGCGCTCTTGGGCCCGCAACATGCCCTCAGCGAACCTGTCATGCCGTGAAGCGCTGGCCTGCAAATTCAGTGGACCAAAGTCTTTTGGCCTGCAATTTCGGGGGCCAAAATGGATTTGGTTCCGAGATTCGCCTCGTCGCTCTTCGTCTCCGTCCGTCACTCCGTGCCGCTCGGCGCGCGTCTTTCCCCCTTTGCTGTGGAGGTTCGACAACGCTCTTTGACGCGGAAGAACGCCTTCTAAAACGCTCCGTAAGGCGCCTAGATCCAAATCGACTCTAGAGCAACCACAAACGGATATCGCAGACCAGGGGTTCGTACCGTTTCCAGCACGGCTCCGGGGCAAGGCAAAGGTGTCGGGGAGGAGCCGCCGTTTCCTCGCCCTGTTACGAAGGGCCTGGGGCAGTCCCACATTGTGGGTGGCAGCTACGTATATGTGGCTGCGCCGATCGGACCTGGGCTGTCTGAGAGAACGAACTGGAAAGAAGGGGAGACAAGAAGCATCTGCTACCGGAAAATCGACTTCGTATTAGGATGCTCCCGGCGGGATTCGAACCCGCGTCTGAGGCTCGAAAGGCCCCGATCCTTGGCCGGACTAGACTACGGGAGCGGAACGGCGGGTTAGCCTCGTGAGCCATAAATGCTTTTGGAGCCGCGATCTTCAAGGAGGACCGGAAACTACTTGCTCACAACGCGCCTCGACAATCGCAATGCGTCGCGTGAAGCCGACGGCCACCGAGTTGTCGTTCTTCGTCTGCGGATTCCTGATCATCGTCGTTGGATGGCTCGCGGACCTGCTCGGCATCTTCGAGTTCGGGGCCGCGGCGGGAGAACACGGCGGCGGGAGCTCGTTCCAGCTGCGGCTGTTCGTCACGATGTTCGGCGTCGCCTTCTCGACGATCGGCGTGGGCTACGAGAACTTCCCGGAAATCCTGATGGACGGCGACATGGCGAAGCGGTACCTCATCGCGTTCCTGTTCCTCGCGGACGGGTCCCTCCATCTGTACGCGTTCAACGACCACTTCGGCGAGGCGTTCTCCGCCGCGTTCTTCGCGGTCTTCTCGAGCCTCCAACTCGCCGCGTCATTCATCATCCCGTACAGCCACCGCCGACTCGACGCAGCGTGGTTCGCGATCACGGCCTTCCTGATCGCCGCCTACGTCGTCACGCGCACCGTGTCCGTCTGGCCGATCGGCGTCGTCGAGGACGTGGATCCGCTCGGCGTCGTCTCGAAGTTCGTCGAGATCGTGACCGTCCTCGCGCTCGCCTCCCTCTGGCAATCGGAACGGGCATCCCGCCGGAAGGCGCCCGGGCCCGCCCCGGCCGCGGACCGCTGAGGCGTCACACTTCGCCGGCGACTTCCTTCGCGAGGACCTTGTACTCCTGCTCCTTCATCGCCGCCGGATTGGCGGAGATCAGCAGGTACGAGTCGTTCAGCACGATCTTCTCGTTCACCTTCTGCAGGAAGCGCATCATCGACGCGAAGCCGTTCTGGGAGATCAGATACTCGAGGCCCTCGAGGAGGACCGCTGCGTTCCCGCCCTCCCCGGCGAAGTCCGAGATCGCCGACGCAATGTCGACGAGCGCGCTCGGCTCGGCGACCGCCATGTCCTTCGCCTTCTTTCCGGGGGACTTCGAGAGCCAGATGAACCCCGCCTCGCCGATGTGGTAACGGGCGCGGAGGTCGTCCGGATGGACGCGGGTGATGCAGAGGCCGCGCGCCTTCGCGTGCAGGAGCTCCGCGAACAGCTCGAAGATCCGGTCCGCCTTCGGCTCGCGCACCAGGTATGCGCCGCGGCGGCCGAGGTCTCCCTTCGCGGTCATCTCCCCTCCGCCGACGACGGGGATGCCCTCGTCCTCGAGGAGCCGCGCCTCCATCGCCTCGACATCGCGGTACAGGACGGCCATCTTCGACTTCGCGAACACCATGAGCTCCGTCGAGGAGTAACCGCGCGTCGTGAGCGCGCCGATCTCTCGCCACGCGGACTTGAGGCCTTCCTCGAACCCCTTCAGAAAAGCCTTCCGCCGCTCGTCGTCGCCCATCCCTAAGATGGGATAAGGCGTCGCCCTCCGTATAGAGATTTCGCGATACCCTAGTCGCCTTCGGCGATCAATGTCGCTTTGTTCGCAATCCCCTCTTGAAGGACTGCGTCAATTCTCATGAGAAATTCCCTCACTGACGCGACCGTTACGGTTGCGGAGAGATTGTGACCTAGGACTTCGCCATCATGGCTCGCGGCGAGCGAGCCTCGCAGGCGGTGGATTTCCTGGCTCAGGACGCTCAATTCGTCAGGTGAAAACGACACAACGGATTCCGGGCCGACGTCATGTTCAAACAAACGGCGCAACATGGGGTACGAGCTTCGCGGTTCGTGGACTACGGTCCGTACGACGAACCACTCCCAAGGACTCAGACTCATTGCGGGTCTCGCTTGTTCCGTGGAGATCTTCCGGAGATAGAGATCGACGCCCACGGCACTTGCCTATCCGATGTACCCCAGGTCCTCGCGCTTGTCGGGGGTCTCGGGCGCGGCCTCGATGTCCTTGAGCTTCGAGGTGATCTGGTCGATCTGCTTCGCCTTCGTCTCGAGCTCGCTGAACGAGATCTCGATGCCCAGGAACTTCGTGAGGACGTCGAGCACGGCCTGCGCGGACTTCGGGTCGACGAAGTATCCCGAGGTCTCGCCCATCAGGCACACCGCCTGCATGTCGTACAGCCGCCCGAGGCCCAGGAGCAGGCCGCTCGCGCCGACGATCCCCGCACCCGGCTCGCCCCGCGAGAAGACGACGCCGTACTTCTCCATCTCCTTCACGAGCTCCCCGCCGGTCGCGGCGCCCAGGACGCGCGGCTTCGTCACCATGCGGCCCATGCCGTACCCGCCGAGCGTGAAGACCCGCCGCACGCCGAGCTTCTTGAGCTCCCGCAAGATGAAGTCGCTGAGCTCGTACTGGCCTTCCGGCGTGAGGCCCTGGTAGTCGCCCGTCAGGAGGACGAGGTCCTTGCCGCCGTTCCTCTTGACGTAATGCATCTCGTTGTTCACGAGCTTGACCTGGCCGTCCTCCTGCACGAGGACCTGCGGCGGGAAGTACTTCGAGAAGATCTCCGCGAACTTCACCGCCTTCAGCTCGTCCTTCAGGTGTTCGGCGGCGAGCTTGCCGACGTTCCCGATCCCCGGGAGGCCCTCGATGAAGATCGGGTCGTCCAGCTTCGGGTGGTCGGTGTAGCGGATCACAATGTTCTCCATGGTGTCTCATCTCTCCAATTCATGGGCCCGCTTAAGTTTGCGCCTGTATACGCCATAGCGGTCCTCCGGGGAGTATCGCGGCGGCATCGGATTCCCGGCGGCATGGCCGCAAGCCGGGCAAACATCCTTCAACGTGTACCGACCGCAAGCCCCACACTTCTTCATGACGGACCGCATCGCGCCTCAATCCTTCCGGTGGAACTTCGCCTCGCCGCCCTTCGCGGTCACGGCCTTGATCACGCGGGCCGCCGCCTTCTGGATCTCTTCCTCGGCCGTCTTGTAGTCCGGCGCGCGCACGACGAGCCGGTAGCGGGGCGCGCCGATGTACTGGACCGCGACGCTCACGCCATCGTGCTCCATCGCCGCCTTCGTGAGCGCCTCGCGGAGGTGGACCGCGCCGTCCGGACAGAAGTCGGTCGCCTCGACGTAGCCGTCGATCATCACGTGCGGCGGGATGATGTTCTCCCGCGCGACCTCGACGAACGTCGTGACCCAGGGACCCTTGAAGCCCTCGTCCTCGAGGGCCTTCTCGTCCATCACGCTCTCCTCGAACGCCCGATAGAGCGTGCCGAACGAATCGAGGAGGTCGTACCCGAACTCCTCCCAGCACTCGGCGGGCGTCTTGCCGAGCCGCGTCGCGACGATCCCGAGGAGGTTCTCCGCCTTCTGCTCGTTCTTCCACTCCTGGATCTTCTCGCGCCGCTGGTGCTCGTTGACCGCCTTCAGCGATAGGTCGATGTGCCCCTTGTCCTCGTCGACCTTGAGGACCTTGCAGACGACCTTCTGCCCTTCGCGAACGTAATCGCGGATGTACTTGATCCACCCCGAGCTGACCTCGGCGATGTGGATGAAGCCCTCCTTGCTCTCGTACTCGTCGAGCGTGACGAACGCCCCGAAGTTCTTGACGTTGGACACGGTGCACACGACGAGCTCGCCCTCGTCGGGCCAGTCGTAGCCGCGCCCCGCGGCCTTCGCCGCCTTCGCCTCCGCCATTACTCGTGTACCCCCAGGATCTCGCCTCGGATCGCGGCCTTCCCGCCCGTCGGCTTCGCGACCGTGGCGCCGCATACCTGGCACAGGACGACGCTCGCCGCCCGGTCGAACACGACCTGCTCGTTGCCGCAATCCTCGCACTTGACCCGGAGGAACCGGCTCGTGGGCTTCGGGATCACTTGTGCACCTCCACGAGCTCGAACTTCTTCGCGCGGATGCCGGGCCGCTGGTGGGCCTTCTTGCACTCCCGGCATCGGAAGCGCAGATGGATCCGTTTCGTCGGCTTCTCGCGGCCCTCGGGCTTCGGACGCGGGAAGCCCCCGTACCCCGCCGTCACCCGCCGGAACCGGCGCTGGCCCGCGCGGAGTTCCGAGCGCGGGCGGTTCTTCACCCGCTCGACCTCCAGCTCGACGTGCTTGTTGCAGAACGGACAGTAACCGCGGATACGCTGGGGCATCTTCATGGAGGGGCGACCGAGCGTCGATACAGAGGGGAAGTGGTATTTGAGTCTTGCTGGGTCGGCCCAGGAGAAGCGTCCGCCGTCGGACCGTCCGCGGTAATCGTCGTCATCGCGTCCTCGGCGTGGCGGATTTTCGGCCGCCCGCGGCAAGGGTTCGATGGTTGAATCGCAACAAATATATATTGCTAGATTAATAAATGGCGGCGAGATACAATGAGCCGGGAGGTCCGCCTCAGCCGCCGGGATGAGACCCTCGTGGACCTGCTCATCGAGACGGGCCTCTCGCGGAACATCGCGAAGACGCTCGTGTTCCTTTCGAAGCGCGACGAGACGACGTCGGTCGAGATCGAGAAGGCCACCGGGCTGCGGCAGCCGGAGGTCAGCATCGCGATGCAGGAGTTGCGCCGCCGGAAGTGGGTCGACAAGCGGGACATCAAGAAAGAGGGCAAAGGACGCCCCGTGCACTCGTACCGGCTCAGCGTCTCCTGGTCCGAGATCCTCGGGCAGATCGACCGCGAGGAGCAAGCGAAGATCGACCGGATCGAGACGAACCGCAAGCGGCTCAAGGCGTTCGCGTAGGCCGCAAGGTCCGCACGCCTTCGTCCGATGCGACGAGGACGGCATCCGCCATCCCGAGGAACAACCCGTGCCCGACGACGCCGGGGATCGCGGCGATCTTCGCCGCCAGCTTCGCCGGCGCCCGGATCGGCCCGAAGCGCGCGTCGAGGATATGGTTCCCGTTGTCCGTGCGCACGGCCTCCGAATCGCGCCGGCGCAGCTCGACGGTCTCGCCCAACGCCTCCAGAGCCGCGACGGCGGTCTTCCAGCCGAACGGGTGGACCTCCACGGGCACGGGGGCCTTCGTCCCGAGGCGCGGCACGAGCTTCGACGCATCGACGATCACGACGAACCGCTTCGACGCGGCCGCGACGATTTTCTCCCGGAACAGCGCGCCGCCGAGCCCCTTGATCAGGTCGAGCTTCGGATCGACCTCGTCGGCGCCGTCGACGCACAGGTCCACCGAGGGTCGCTCCTCGAGCGACGTGAGCGGAATCCCCAGGGCCTTCGCCGCCTCGGCGGTCGCGAGCGATGTCGGCACGCCTTTCAGGTCGGCGCCGTCGCGGATGAGGCGCGCGACGCCTTCGAGGAAGTATCGCGCCGTCGAGCCGGTCCCGAGCCCGAGGACCATGCCCGGCTTGACGTACGCCAGGGCGGCCTCCGCGGCCTTCCGCTTCAGCTCGTCCGCCGAGGGAATGTCACGCCCTCCGCCGCAGTTCGTCCACGAGCTTCACGAGCTCGTCGATCACGAGCCGATCGAGTTTCTCCCCGAGCGCCTTCGAGGCTTTCGAGGGATCGCCGGTGACGCCAGGCCAATATTTCCGCGGGTCCTCGACGACCGCGTACGGCGGGATCTCGTTCCTCCCCGGTTCGCTTGTGCCCTTCACGAGCTCGGGCCGCGCGGTCAGGATGCGGGACGTCTCGCCCGCGCCCGCATGGCCGTCGCCTTCCGGCAGTAGCCCCTCCGACGCGTAGATGATGTCGTAATCCGAGAGGACCGTCGCCTTGAGGCCCGTTCCCTGATTGACGACGTCCTGCGCGGCGACGCGGAGGGCCATCATATGCTCGCGGCCGGCGTGGCCGCTGACGATCATCACGCGCCGCACGCCGTTCCGGACGAGGTCCGCGAGGACGTCCCGGACGAACGCCTTCAGCGCGTCGACCGATACGCTGACCGTGCCCGGGTAAGGCCGCGTCGTCGTGCACACGCCGTACGGGATGGAGGGTGCCACAAAGGCCCCGGTGCGGCGCGCGACCTCATCGACGACGTGAAGCGGCTGGATCATGTCCGCACCGAGCGGAAGATGCCGGCCGTGCTCCTCGAGCGCGCCGACCGGCACGATGACGACGGGATCTTTCTTCGCGATTGCGGCAAATTCCTCGGAGGTCATCTCGTCGAGGCGCACGCGGCGGAATCCGCGAGAAAGACATAAATGGTTCGCGAGTCGCAATCGTTCGTTAACCTTAAACAAGGTTAACACCGCCTCCCGAAGCCTTTTCCCCTCCATGGCCCTCCGACTGCCGTGCGCGTGGCCGCCCTGTTCTCCGGAGGGAAGGACTCGACTTACGCGACCTACGTCGCAATGCAGCGGGGCTGGGACGTCACGCACCTTATCTCGATCGTCCCGGAAGATCGGGACTCGATGCTGTTCCACACGCCCAACTTGCACCTCACTCCGCTCCAAGCGGAGGCGATGCGAATCCCCCTGATCCGCGAGACCGCGGCGATGGGAGAGGACGGCGAGCTTGACGCGTTACGGCGAATCTTCGGGCGGGTCGATGTGGACGGGGTGATCGTCGGGGCAATTGCATCAGATTACCAGCACGCCCGGGTGAATCGGATCGCCGACGAGGTCGGGCTCCGCGTCTTCGCCCCGCTGTGGCGTCGCGACCCGACGCGACTGGTCTACGACTACCTCGAGGCAGGCCTCGACATCGCCTTCTCCAGCGTCTCGGCGGAAGGCCTCGACGCGAGCTGGCTCGGCCGGCGATGGGACGACCGGGTCCTCCAAGACCTGCTCCGTCTCCAGCAGACGCGCGGCGTCCATCCGTGCGGGGAAGGCGGGGAGTTTGAGACGCTGGTCTTGGACGCGCCTCCGTTCGAGCAATCGATCGAGGTGGTGCGCGCCACGCCGGATTGGCGCGGGACGGCGGGGGTCTGGCGCGTGGACGAGGCTCGACTCGTGCCAAAACCGAACCGAGGATCGTGAGCTCAGCGGCCCCGAGCGGGCCGAATCGACTTGAGGTCGCGGAACAGAAGGTCGCGGTCCTCCTTGTCTTTGATCTTCGAGCCGACTTCCCGCGCGAGGGCCAGGTGCGTCCGGAGGTCTCGCTTTCGGCCCGCGACGGCATCGGCGCGGGCGAGGGCCTCGTACGCGAAGGCGAGCGGTAAGTCCTCGATCCCGTTTTCCTTGCAGGTCGCGAGGGATCGGACCGCGTGGTAGGTCGCAGGCTCGGGGCGGCCGAGGATCGCATAGACGTGAGAGACCTGCCAGTCGCCAATCGCGCGATTCACCGCCGTTCCGACCTCGCCCCAGTGGAAGCGGGACGCGTGGGCGGCGTGGATCATGCGCTCGTCTTCGGCGCGCGTGCGCGTCTTCTCGAGGAGCCGCCAGACCTCGTTGAACAGACCTACGGCCATCTTGCGATGCCACTTCCGTTCCGTCGTCGTGGGTTTCCGCGCCATGAATTTGCTCCTAACCCCGATGCTTTGCGTCGGAGGCGATGAGTGGCCGTGGTATGAATTCGCTTCCACACGTCCTCTCGTGAAAGCGATGGCGCCGACGGCTTCGAGAGTCGAGTCGCGCACACCTTAAAACACTGTATATACACTTCCGGGAGACGGATGAATTCAGGCGGGCTGCTAGTTCGCGTAATCGAGAACTACGAACTTGGGCTGTTCGCGATGATCCTCATTCTCAGTTTCTGCTGGTTGTTCGAGCTGTTCTTGGTACTCGCGATCCTTGTCTTCCTTACCGGCTCGATTCCGGATCCGGAGAGATCGACGGTCTTGGGCATTCTTGCGGCAGCTATCCTCGCCTGGACGCTGCTGACTAGTGTGCTCACTGTCGCCGTCTGGCGCGCATGGCAGGTCGCAATTCCGAGTACGTCAAGGACTTGAGTCCAGCGGTGCAGACCGACTGAACACCGATGACGAGCGACGTAGGATCCAAAGGTGAGGCCTGGAGTGGGGCTGGGCAGATTTGAACTGCCGTCGCAGGCTCCCAAAGCCCGAAGGATAGACCAAGCTACCCCACAGCCCCAAGCACGCGAGCAACCAGCACGCGCGATAAATACGTTGTTCAAGGAGCGGGCCGTTTCGCCGTCAATGCAGAGGCGTCTCGCGCCGCTGCGCGGACGGCCTGTTCGCTCGGCTTCTTCGGACGCCATCCCGTCGCCTTGATGCGGTTCAAGTCGAGCTGCATGATCCGCACGTCGCCGACCCACCCCCGGCCGCCACCGCTCCCGCCCGTCCATGCGAAGTCGACGTCGCGGAGGCCGAGCTCCTCGCATACGGCCTCGGCGAGAGACCGCACCGTCATCGCGTCGTCGCTCCCGAGGTTGTACAGCGACACCGGTTCTTGCGCGGCGCGGACGCCGGCCAAGATGCCCGCGATCGCGTCGTCCACGTAGACGTAGGATTTCGCGGTCCCCGGATCCGAACCGAGGATCTCGAGCCGCTTCGGATTCCGGCGGAGCTTGCGCACGAAGTCGACGACGACGCCGTGCCCGCTGCGTCCCCCGACGACGTTCGCCATGCGAAACACGATCGCCTGGACGCCGAACGAGTGCGCGTATGCGGACAGGAGCGCCTCCGAGGCGAGCTTCGAGGCCCCGTACATCGAGATCGGCTCGAGCGGGCCGTAATCCTCCGGCGTCGGGACGCGCGCGGGCTCCCCGTACACGGTCGACGTGGAGGTGAAGACGATCCGCGGGACCTTCGCCGTGCGGCACGCCTCGAGGACCCGGTGCGTCGCGATGACGTTGTTGTCCAGGTGGGCTCGTGTGCCGCCCCGCCCCAGGCGGACCTCGGGGTTCGCGGCGAAATGGTAGACGGCGTCCGAGCGGCGGAAGATCGGCCGAAGATCGGCCCGGAGGATGTCGCGGCGGACGAGACGGGCCCCGGCTTTCATCGCCCCGGCGACGTTCGACCGCTTCCCGGACCGCAAGTGGTCCACGATCACGACGTCGGAATGCGCCGCGATCGCATTGGCGAGATGGGACCCGATGAATCCCGCGCCGCCGGTGATGACGATCCGAGGACGGGCCATGACTCCCGCCGCGCAACCTCGGCCGGCGTATTCAAGGTTCCTTCCGGCCGCGGAGATGGGTGACGAGCGCGTCGGCGGCCCGCGCGCGGTGCGAGACCGCGTTCTTCTCGACGAGGGACATCTCCCCGAACGTCTTCGACGCGCCGTCGGGGACAAAGATCGGGTCGAAGCCGAAGCCCCCGGCCCCTCGCTCCCGGTCCGCGATCGTGCCGCGCGTCTCGCCGTGGAACACCTCGTGGTCTCCGCCCTGCCGGAGGAGGAAGACCGTCTGGAACGCCGCGCCGCGGTCGCTCGCGCGGTCCACGAGCCGCAGGATCCCGGCGCACCCCAGGCGCTTGTAGACGTACGCCGAATAGACGCCCGGGAATCCGCCGAGGTGATCGACGAACAAGCCCGAGTCGTCAATGAGGTAGTCCCCGCGGATCTGGTCGTCGAGGACCGTCGCGGCGAACCGCACGACTTTCTCGAGCCGGTCCGTCTGGATCTCCGGGTAGGTGCGGTCCTCGCGGACGATCCGGATGCTCGCCTCCAGGAGCTTCGCGGACACCTCGCGGAACTTCCCCTCGTTCGTCGTGACGAACGCGATCACGTGTACCGCCCACGCGATTCGATCTCCCGGACCTTTCGCACGACGGCCTCGGCGGCCTTCCCCATCGTCTCGCGGTATCCGCGGACCACCTCGCGATAGTAGTCGTCAGCATGGGCGTGGGCGCTCACGAGGGCCTCCCGGAGCAGATGGAGGTCGACGCCGCGCGCCTCCGCGCCGTCGTCCTTTCCGCCGAGGCTGAAGTCGATCATCACGATCCCACCGCCGCGGACGATCATGTTCGACGGCGTCAGGTCGCCGTGGACGATCCCGGCTCGATGGAGGCGCCCCGCGACCCGGCCGATCGCCCGCGCGATTCGCCGCGCCGACGCGCCTCCCCGGTCGAGCGCCTCTTTCGCCGTCGGGCCCTCGATGAACTCCATCACGATCTTGTTCTCGATTGGATCGATGTCGTACAGGATCGGCACGGACACGCCGGCGGCGCGCGCCTCCGCCATGAGGCGCGCCTCCGTCCGGATGCGGGACCGCCGCAGTTCGTCGTCGAGAGCTTCGAGCCGATACCGTTTCGGCGTCCGGTATTTCTCGACCGCCGGCCGTCCGAGGAACTCGGTCCGTCGGAGCTCCGCCTCGGCGCCTCGCTTCAGGAGCACGGCCGCGCGATGCGGGCGCGACGACAAAAACCTTAGGGGCCTCACTCGGGATTCGCGGGACGCCGCAGGAATCCCTGGACCAGGGACGCGGGCGAATCGCTCCGCGCCGGCGAGAAGTCCGGCGGCAGGCACCGCGCGTACCGCGGCTCGAGCAGTCGGCCCTCGAGGAGCACGATCGCCGCGCGGTCCGTCTCGCTCCGGATCGGACGGCCCGCCGCCTGGAGGACCTTGTTCACCGCCGGGAACACGTACGCGTAGTCGTAGCCTTTCGCGAATCCGAACTTGCGCGCATAGTACTCCTTCAGCGCCTCGACCTCCACGTCGGGCGGGCCCAGGGGCAGTCCGACGACCACCACGGCGGCGAGGAGGTTGCCCTCGTAATCGACGCCCTCGCTCAGCGAGCCGCCTTGCACCCCAAGGAGGAGCGCGCCGCCGTCCACGCGGGCGAGCCGCAAATCTTCGAGCGCGCCGTCGCGCTGCGTCTTCGTCCAATCGGGACGCTCGATGAGGAGTCGCTTGTGGAACCGGGCGCCGACGATGCGACGGTGGGCCTCCCCGAGCTGCTCGTACGACGGGAAGAAGGCCGCGACGTTCCCGACGGCGCCGAGCGCGATGGCCCCGATCTCGCGCGCGATGCGGTCGTGCATCCCGTCGCTCCGCCTCGAATACTGTGTCGTGAGATGCGGGTGGACGAGGAGGAGCCGGTTCGATCGGGGGAACGGCGATCCGTACGTCCGGACGACGCGGCGGCGGGCGTCGATCCCGAGGAGGTCCCCGTACATTTCCGCCGGGAACAAGGTGCCGGACATCAGGACGCTCCCATGCACCGCGTCGAACACGCGCTTGCTGAGCAGGCTGGGGTCCATCAGGCGAATCGAGAACTTCCCCTCAGGGCCCGGGACGACGAGTCGGAGGATGCCGTCGTCGTGGTCCCGCCAGCGGACGAAGAACTCGGCGAGCGTTGGGAGGCTCGAAGGCACGCCGCGTCGGGAGGCCTCTTCGACCGCGAAGGCGAGGGTCTCGACGAAGTCCGTATAGCCGAACGTGCGGTTGAGCGCTTTCGCGAGACCCGACTCCACCGCGTCGATGAACTCCTCCTTTCGGGCGACCCGCTCCGAGCGGAGGGCCAGGAGGAACCGCTCGATCGACTTCGCGACGCCGACGAGCTGATGCGCGACCTCGCCGTCGATCGACCGCGCCTCCTTCGCGCCTTTGAGCACGTCCTGCACGGACAGGTCGCCGCCGAGGTGCGCGCGGATCCGGTCCGGGAGGTTGTGCGCTTCGTCGACCACGATCACGAGTTCGTCTAAGGACCGTCCGAGCCGCGGCAGGAACCGCTCGAGGATCTCGCTGAACACGTAATTGTAGTCGCACACCACCAGGTTCGCCCGCGCGGCCGCGTCCATCGCGACCTTGTGTGGGCACACCCGGCACGCGCCGCTCGCCCGGACGAGCTCTTGCACATGCAGGGTGCGCTGCAAGACCGCCGCGACGACGGCGGTGTTGTCGCGCGTGAAGAACGCGCATGACCTCGATTTCACCTTGAGATCGCAGAACTCGTGGAACGCGCGACCGAACGACGGCGCGCCCTCCTGCAGGCACATCGACTGCTTCGCGATCAGGTCGACCGTCGCGATGCGAGGCCCTTTCGCCTCGATCCGCCGCACCGTCTCGATCGCGATGCGGTGCTGGCTCTGCCGCGACGTCAGGAAGAGCACGAGCTTGCCCGCACGCATCGCGTATTCGAGGGACGCGACGAGAGCGACCGCGGTCTTGCCGATGCCCGTTGGCGCGTGGGCCAAGAGATGGGCGCCGTCCGCGATCGTGCGGCGGGCGTCCGCCAGGAACGCGGACTGGCCGTCGCGCACCCGGTCGAACGGCCACGGCATCGAGGCGGGGCTCGGAGCGACCGACTCCGGATCAACCATCGCCTCCATGACGGGCCTCGACAAGGTAACGGTCTCGAGGCGCCCTGTATATGAACGGCTTCCGGGGGGAGAGGACCGAAAGTACTGGGGCCGTCCGCGGCCCGAACCCGCTCCGGATCCGGCCCCGCCTGGTCCCATTCGCCGTTGCACGAGAAAGGAAGCCCGCGGCGACCGAAGCTTTTCTGGAATCACGAGCGCAATCCTAAATATGCAGGGACCGTGCCGGGACCGATGCGCGGCCCGTATTCGGACTACGCGGCCCCGCCGATCTACATCACCCCGGATCGGCCGAAGGCGGGGGTCCGGTTCAGCCGCACCGAACTGTACCAGCTCTTGGTCGCGATCTTGGCGCTCAGCGGCGCCTTCACCGTGCTTTTCATCCGATACGACTTCCGCGGCTTCGCGACCCAGCCCGGCGTATTCCTCGCCATCTACTTCCCCACCTCCCTGCTCGCGGTGGGGACCGGCGTGGGGTTGCACGAGGTCATGCACAAGGTCGTCGCCCAGCGGTACGGGCTGTGGGCCGAGTTCCGGTACAACCCGCAAGGACTCCTTCTCGCGTTCATCTTCGCCTTGGTCGGGTTCATCTTCGGGGCTCCCGGCGCGACCTGGATCTCCGGGTCCGTGACGCCGCGGCAGAACGGCCGGATCAGCGCCGCCGGTCCGGTGACGAACCTCCTGATCGGCGCGGGGTCGTTCGCGGTGCTGCGGGCCGTGGCCGTGGGCCCTTTGCCGATCTCGCTGGCGAACTTCGCCCTAGTGACGATGGTCTCCGAGGTCGCGATCGTCAACGCGATCCTTGCCGGCTTCAACATGCTGCCCATGATGCCCCTCGACGGCGCGAAGGTGTGGCATTGGAACAAGGGCGTGTACCTCGGGATCGCCGCAATCGCGGCCGTCCTGATCGTCGCGGTGTTTACCAACGCGTTCTCGGTCTAGCGCGCGCGGCTCATGATGCCGGCGAGGTAGCCGGCGCCGAAGCCGTTGTCGATATTCACGACCGCCACGCCCGGGGCACAGGAATTCATCATCCCCAGGAGTGCGGCCATCCCATCGAAGCTCGCGCCGTACCCGACCGACGTCGGGACCGCGATCACGGGCGCTTCCACGAGCCCCGCCACGACACTCGGCAGCGCGCCTTCCATCCCTGCGACGACGACGATCACGTCCGCCTTCCGCAATGCGTCCCGGCGGTCCAGGACGCGGTGGACGCCCGCGACGCCGACGTCGTACAGTCGCGTGACGCGGGACCCCATGAGGCCCGCCGTGACCGCGGCTTCCTCCGCGACCGGGACGTCGGACGTCCCCGCGGTGACGACGAGCACGGAGCCCCGGCGCGTCGCGGGAGGCGTCCCCACGGCAACGATCCGAGCCGTTTCATGATATGTGACTCGCCTCGTCTTGAGGGACTTCTTCAGCCGTGCGTAGATGGACTTCGAGGCTCGCGTCGCGACGACCAGGTTGTGGGACGCCGCCATCCGCCGGACGATCTCGACGACCTGTTCCGGCGTCTTCCCGAGGCACAAGACGACCTCCGGGAAGCCGCGCCGGAGATCCCGATGGGTATCGATCGTTGCATACCCGAGGTCCTCATACGGCAAGTCGCGGAGAGCGGCCATCGCCTCGCCGACGGACGATTTCCCGGACTTGAGATCGCGGAGGATCGCCTCCACCCGAGTCCGGTCCAAAGCCTCACCGGATCTGTTCCCATTTCTCGAGCTCGAGGACGGAGCTCAGGGTGCCGCCCCGCTTGATCTCCTCGCGGATCCGGTTCTCCCGCTCAAGCACGTCGAGGGCGCGGTTCGCCATCTCGACCGCCTGCTCCCGCGGCACGACGATGAGGCCGGACTCGTCGCCGACGATCCAGTCGCCCGTGTGGACCTTCTGGCCGCCCACCTCGACCTCGCTCCCGATCTCGCCGAGGCCCTTCGGCTCCCCCGCGTGGGGCGCGACGTGGCGGCTGAAGCAGGGGAAGTCCAGCTCGAGGATCGTATCGAGGTCCCGCACCGCGCCGTCGATCACGACGCCTGCAACGCCCTTCACGATACACGAGTTGGACGCGAGCTCCCCCCAGACCGCCGTCGGGCCGCCGCCGACGTCGATCACGATCACTTCGCCGGGCTTCGCCCGGTCGATCGCCTCCACGGGCTTCGCCCAGTCGCCGTCCGCCGTCTTCACGGTCAGGGCCCGTCCGACGAGCTTCGTGCCGTGACGGATCCGAGGGACCAGGCCCGTCATCACGCCGCGCTTCTGCATCGCGTCAGCGAGGTTCGGCGTCGAGACCTTCCGGAACGCCTCGTCGACGTCGGCGTCCGTGTACTTCTTGAACAGGCCCGTGGGGGTCGCCTTGCGGTCCTTCATCGCCTTCTTGATCGTCCGGGTCGCGTCGGCGACCTTCTCCGCCTTGATGATCGCCCCGCCGACGATCACGATCGAGGCGCCCGCTTCGATGGCTTGCGCGACCGTCTCGGAGTTCAGCCCGCCCGCCACGGCGACGGGCAGCGACGTCGCCTTCGCGACGGCCTTCAGCTCCTGGAGCGGCGAGTGGGCAATCATCTGCTCGTCGATCGAGACGTGCATGTTTAGGTAGTCGACGCCGAGCGCCTCGAGCTCCTTCGCCCGCGCGGGTTTGTCGACGACCCGCATCAAGTCGACCATGATCTTCGCGCCGTACCGCCGGGCGGCCTTCACCGACTCGAGGATCGTCGCGTCGTCCGTTACACCCATCACGGTCACGACATCCGCGCCCGCCTTCACGGCGATCTCGACCTCGAAGGCACCCGTGTCCATCGTCTTCAGGTCCGCGACGATCGTCTTGCCGGGGAACGATTTCTTGAGCTGTCGGACGACCTCCATCCCTTCCGACTTGACGAGCGGGGTGCCGGCTTCCAGCCAGTCCGCCCCGCCTTCGACCGCCTCCGTAGCGGCGAGCAACGCCCGCTTCAGGTGCATGTGGTCGAGGGCGACCTGCAAGACGGGCTCCATGGACGTCGCTTACCTCGCCGTCTTGATAAAAACGTATCGAGGAGGCGCGGGCCCGCGATCCACGTCGACAAGGAGCCAGGAGAGTTAACCTTAAACAAGGTTAATGCGGCTCGGCCTCGGAATCCGCCGCGCCGGCCTCGTGCTTTCGCATCTGATACTCAGCGCGCTCACCTCATATATCGAGGCTCGAGTTGGCAACGTGAGTCGATGCCCACGAAGGAGCGCGACGCCGGCGAGCGGGAGCGATGCGTCACCGGAATCGATGCGATCGACCACATCCTGAACGGCGGCATCCCCCGCGGCAACACGGTCCTAGTGTCGGGGAGTGTCGGCACGGGCAAGACGTCGATCTGCGTCGAGTTCCTGATCCACGGCGCGCTGCATGGGGAGAACACACTGTACGTCAGCGTTACCGAGCCGACCTCGAGGCTCCTCAAGAACATGATCCCGTTCGACTTCTTCGAGGAGAAACTGGTGAAACAGGAGAAACTCCACTTCCTCGACCTCCCGGCGCTCTACGAAAAGCTCCAGATCGAGAACCGGGACTTGGGCTTCGAGGAGGTCAAGATGATCGTCGACGCGATCCAAGAGTTCGTCGAGGAGAAGGATATCGTCCGGTTCGCGCTCGACTCGGTCACCTCCGTCTCGTATCGGCTCAAAGACCCGGAGCTGATCCGGGAATTCGTGCTGCGTCTGGGCGGGATCCTCAGCCAGAGGGGGTGCACGTCGCTCCTCGTCTCGGAGACCGGCTCCGGCGAGGACGGCACGACCCGACTCGGCGTCGCGGAGGCAATTGCCGACGGCGTGATCGTCACGGGCAACCTCGAACGGCGGGGCGACTTGCTCCGGACCCTCCAGGTCGTGAAGATGCGCGGGACGACGCACAGCCGCGCGAAGTACGTCCTCGATCTGACGACGTCCGGCGTCTTGCTGGTGCCGCTGCTTAAGGGCGGGAGCGTGACGGGCGGTGGCTGAAGCCAGCATCCCGAAGGAGGTCGCCGACAAGCTCGCGGTCCTGCCGGAGGCCTCGGCGATTGCGATGCGGATCAAGTCGGACCAGTACTTCGACACGATTCAGGGGATGCTCGATCGATTCGCGACGAAGAAGGATCTCGAGGTCGTCTACGTCACGTCGACGATCCCGAGCCAGAGCATCATCAACGCCCTCGAGGTGCTCGAGATCCCGCTGGATCACATCTGGTTCGTCGACTGCATCAGCCAGATCATGATGGCCCGGGCGAAGCGCCACCCGCACTCGATCGTCGTCGAGAGCCCGACGATGCTCGAGAACATCATGCTCAAGGTCGAGTTCCTCCTCGGCAAGCAGCCCGACCGGGGCGCGCTCGTCGTGCTCGATTCGATCAACTCCCTCGCGATTCACAACAACACGAAGATCCTCAGCGAGTTCCTGCACATCCTGGTCAACAACCTCCGGGCCCGCGGCGCCTACACGGTCATCTTCTCGATGCAGGAATACGAAACGGAGGAGATCCGGAACATGCTCGTCATCGTCAGCGACGAGACGATTGAACTCGGGGACTGAACCTTTATATACGACATCGCGCGCGTGAAACGACCGCTCCGCTGGCCCCGAAGGCCTATTTTTCTCCATGTGAGAGGACCCTTTATTAGGTGATTCTCAATTCCAAGTATTAAGCGCGACACGTTTAAGAGCGTCGGCACCCCCCTGTAGGAGACGCGGCGAAAGCCGCAAGAGGACAAAACCATGAAGAGTATCATCCGCAAGGATGAGGCAGCCGTGTCTCCCGTCATTGCGACCATCCTGATGGTCGCGATCACGGTGGTACTGGCCGCCGTCCTGTACGTGATGGTCTCCGGCCTGCTGG
>DASWDU010000032.1 GCA_036395115.1 Thermoplasmata archaeon
GCCTGGCAGTTCGAGCACTTCGCCATGTCCTTCTCGAACTCGACGCCGCACTTCGGGCACGTCGTCGCGTCCTCGGCGATGAAGGCGCCGCACTCGCCGCACTCGACCATCTTGCCGAGGCCGTAGACCTTCCAGTACATGGTCACGCCGATCGCGACCGCGACCACGGCCGCGATCATGATGAACAGCAGCCAGAAGGGAATGCCGATGATCGGCACGATCTGGTTCAGGATTGATCCGGGCGTCTTCACGGCAATGGTGACGCTGCCCGACGAAATCGAACTCGCGGAGGGCGTCGCGACGATCGAGTAGGATCCGTCCTGCGTGCCGCTCGGCACGGTGATCGTCCCGATGAAGAAGCCTTGGCCTCCCGATGTCGTCGTGTTCGTGGAGAGGACCGTGGTTCCGGAGCGCAGTTCGATGATGACCGGCACCCCCTCGATGCCGTTCGAGTTTGTATCCCGCAGGTATCCCGTCACGGCCAAGGGTTTCCCCGGCTCGAACGACTGCCCGCTCGACGGCGACAGGATCGAGGCGGATCCCGAGGGCGGCAGCACGACGTTCAGGGTGATGTTCGCGAAGTTGTTGCTCTCCTGCGCGGCGCCGCCTTCGTTGATCAGGTTGTTGGGATCGACGATGAGCTCCAGGGTCGCAGGACCCGCGATGGGCATGCCCGCGACGACCGTCAAGGACCGGTTCACTACGGCTCCCGCCGCCACATTGACGCCGGTAGCCCGTGCCACCTCGTTGGCGGGGTTTCCGTTCGCGTAGGCGGCGACCGCAGCGTTCGTGGCGTCCGTTTGCCCGCTGTTGCTGATCAAGGCGTAAACCGTGAAGGGCTGGTTCTGAATGACGGTCATCGTGCTGGGGGTAGCCTGGAGCACGAGATCGGGACCCGTCCGCACGGAGACGCCGCTGAAGGACAGCGTGAGCCACACGTTGTTGTCCGCAGCGTCAATCGCCGGGTACGGCGGGAAGGATACGCTGCCGGTCTGCGTCGATGCCGAGTACGTCGCGAGTTCCTCGTAGTTCCCGAACGACTCCGCGTTCGGCAGGCTGGCCGTCGTGATCTGATCCGTGAATAGCGGAATCGCAGCCGTGCCGCTCGAATCCGTCCGGTCCCACGCGTTGGTGCCGCTCGACGTTCGGCCGAGGTACCAGATCGTACGCGTCGTGGGCGTCGTCGCCCCGGCGCCGTTGTCCGGATACTGGGCCGCAGCCGAGCTCGGACTCAGGGTCGATGCGATCGTCGTCCCGCTCATGGGGAAATTCGTCGAGTCGCGTGCGACGACATGTGCCCACCGCAGCAGGTAGACGCTGCCGCCGGCGGCCGTCGGGACATATGCCGGCTGGAAGTCCGACAGCAAGGGTGGATCCTGGCTCCGGTCAACCGTGACGTTGTACAGGTATGCGTTCGACGTTCCGTCGACGCTCAGCGTGTTGTGCCAGCCCGCGACGTTCTTGAAGTCCACACCCAGGTACGTGTCGTACGCGTAGAGACTCGTCGATGCCGTCAGGCTGAAGTCCATGCTGCCCGTGCCGTTCGGGCCGCTCGTGTACTCGTACAGCCGCTCGAACCGGGAGGCGAAGACGCTCGCCGACGTGGACGCCCACGAAATCGAGGGCGCGTCGTTGTTGTCATCCGTGTCGACCCCGAGCCCCGAGAGATCGGAGTCCACGAAGCCGGTGACCGTCGACTTGGAGATGTTGAGTGTCGCGCCGGCGGTCGCATTGAACCAGCCGGGGAACTTTATCATCGACCCGTCCTCCATCGCGAAACGGCTGCCGGCGCCGGATACGGTGACCGCGAGCTTCAGATACGGATTGATTGCTTTCGTCACGGTCGTGAGGGTCGAGTGGTCAAGGATGAGCTCGCCGCCCGCGTTCACATTGAGCGCGTAGCTCGCGTGGGGCGGGGTCGCGTCCTTCGAAAAGTTCAGGCCGCCGTCGCGAACCGTGAGGCTCCCACCGGAATTAATGTTGATCGTCCCATCAACGGTGAAGAAACCACTGCAAACCTGGACCGTGGAGACAACCCAGTCCCCCGTAGGTACGCCCGCGACCTGGTCGCAGGCCGCCGCGCGCGCAGTGGGGCTCAGCACGATCACCGATGCGAGCAACCCGCCGAGCGCGAGCGAGAAAACGATCAAAACGCTCAAACAAATTCGACCGCGTCCGGCTTCGTCAGACATAGGAATACCTCCGAGGATCGCGCGCTCCGATACCCGGAAGGCTACGACCAGTGGGCATGATGTCCGGGCCATCCTGGGCCGCTTTATAAATAGGTTACCGCGCGATTATCTATCCCGATACGCAACTGTTCTCACGCCGGAGAACAGGCGGTTTCTATGGAGAGATTACTATTATCCGATTGTGAGTATGGAAATAGCCTGAGAACGCGCGAAACGATCGAAAATCGCGTGGAAAAAGGAGGGTTCGCCGGCCGCGGATGGACTCCGCGACCGGCTCGGGTCGAGGTCAGATGACCTTCTTCTTCAGGACCTTCTTCACGCTGACCGCCGTCTTCTTCGCGCCCCGGTCGTCGTCCGATGCGATTCGGTGGCCGCACGCGTAGCACATGATGGCGTCGGACGAGATCATCGTGCCGCATGCGGGACACGGGAGTTCCGACTCGCCCTCGGGCTCGACGGCGACCGCGGGCTTCGCGACCGGCTTGGCGGCGGGCGCGGCGGCAACGGGTGTCGCGGGCCTCGCGGCGGGTGGCGCCGAAGGCGTCTGCGCGACGGGTTGCGGCCGGAACCCTGGGGCGGGTGCGGGCTGCGCAGCGAGGGGCCTCGGAGCGGCACTGGGCGCGACGGCCGCCGGTCCAGCCACGGGGGCACGGGCAACCGCTTGTTCGTGCGCCAACAGCTGCTTCTCTTTCTCGATGAGGCGCTTCGCTTCCTCCGCGACCTTCCCCCGGGCGGATGCGATGTTGTCCTCTTCCGCCGCGAGTCGCTTCTCCCGGTCCATGAGTTCCCGGTTCCGGGCGATTTGTGCCTCGAGGGTCGCCTTCTGCTCTTCGAGGAGTTTCAGAATCTGCTCCTGCCGCGAGAGGATCTCGGCCTTTCGGGCCGCGACATCCCGAGCCTGGGCGGTTGCGTCCGCGTCGCGCCGGGCGATCTCTTCCTCGCGCTTCAGGTGCGACTCCAGGCGTTTCGCGAGCTCTTGCTCGCGCGAGACAATCTGGTTTTCCTTCGCGAGGACGTTCTGCCGCATCGCCTCGAACTCCTGATCGCGCTGGTCGATCGTCCGCTCCTTCTGTTCGACCTCCTTCTCCCGCGCGCGGAGGCCTTTTTCCCGTCCGACGATTGCGTCCCGTTCCTCCGCGAGGGCCGAGCGCTCCTGTTCGAGGGAACGGCGATCCTCCTCGAGCTTCGCGGACTGTTCCTGGAGGGCGGCTTCGCGCTCCTTGAACTCCGTGTCTCGGGACTTCAGGCTCTCGTCCAGTTTTTGCAGTGCGTCCAGCGCGTCTCGGATTGAATTCTCGGCCATCTACGGCACCCTCCGGAGAGGTTGGTTCGTTGCGCCGAGCCTCCCAGGCATCGGCGGGTGAATGGAAGTCATCAGGATGCTCCTATCTCGAAAATCGGACCGAGGACGGTCAGGCCGCCCTTGCGGACTTCGATTGCGTGCTTTTCCATGGAGTGGTCCGCGGATCGCATTTTCTCGACTTGCAAGTACCGCACGAGCTTCCCGCGCGAGCGGTCGAGCCCGAGCAACACGATGCCATCGACGAGGAACCCCTCGTTCCCGAGCAGCTGGCTCTCGCCGTTCGCGCTCCGCTCCATCACGACGAGCGACGTCAGATCGGCGTCGCGCAGCATCTTGAAGAAGTAGAACATCCGTCTCCGCATGTTCGTCGTGTTCTCCATGAGCGAGTACAGCGCTCCCAGGGAATCGAGCGAGAAGAGCTTGAACTTGTGACCATGGACCTTGCGGTAGTGTCCGATCATCCGCTCGATGAACGCGAGGTAGTCCGTCTGGTCCTCCGGGCCGACGACCGCATCGATCTCCCGAAGATCCGTGAAGTCGCTGATCTGCATGTTCATCGATAGCTCAACGCCGAGCGATTCCATGTTGCGGAGATGCGACTGGACGGTCTCCTCGAGCGTCGTGTACAGCCCGAACTCGCCGGTGTCCTTGAGGTACCGCGACATGAGGGTGTAGCAGAACGATGTCTTCATCGACCCCGGCGGTCCGGTGACGAGAATGACCTTCGGTGGCGTGATCTCGGACCGGATCACCTTGTCCAGGCCATCGATTGAATTGCGAAACCCCATGAGCCCGCCGTCGATATTCCATCGCACGGGGAGAGGGCTCACTTAATCGTTTTGCGCTGATTATCCACCTTGAGCACTTATCATTCTCTAAACTGAGTCCGGAAAGTCTTAGTACGACGCTCAAGGATGGAAACGCGTCGACGATTCGAGGTGTCGGCTTACGCCACGCAAGGAAACGAAAGTCTGTCCCGTCTGTGACTCTCCCATCGACGCGGACGCGCGCGTGTGTCCTTCGTGCCAGACCGACCTCACGCTGTTCGACCTCGGCGGCCAGACGTCCCACGAGACCGTCAACGTGGCGGAGAAGGACGGCCGGAGCATCGACGAGATTCTGGCCTCGATCATGGAGGGCAAGGAGGATCACCGGGAGATCTTCGAGACGCTGAAGAACGTCGCCCGGGAGAGCCCCGAGTCGGGCGAGGTCGTCACGGAGACGAAGGCCGTCCCGGGGTCGGAGGCGGGGAAGGACCTCGGCGAGCAATTCCTGTGCCCCGTGTGCGAGACGCTCGTCGCCGCGGATGCGACCGCGTGCCCCGGATGCGGTGCGGAATTCACCGAAGGGGAAGCGACGGAATACGAATGCCCTGTGTGCAGGGCCAGCGTGCCCTCCGACGCGGATCGCTGCCCGAGCTGCGGGGTGCGTTTCGCGGAAACCGAGGCGGAGGCGGAACAACCGCAGCCGCAGGTGGAGGTCGCCCGACCTCCGCCCTTGCCCGTCGAGCCGGCTCGGCCCCCGCCCGCGGCTCCGGTGGCGGCAGCCGGTCGAGCCCCGGCCCGCCCGGCCCGCATCCCCCTGCAGAATCGTCTCGACAAACTGCGGCAGGCGCAGCGGGAGACGGATCGGAAGATCCCGTCCGGCGATCGCAAACTCCTGTACCGGGAACTTCCGAAGCTCGTGAACGAGGTGAAGCCCCTCCTCGTTTCCGCCAAGCGGATCGGGCTCGAAATCGACGACGGCAAGCGGATCATCAACGAGGCGATCCAGGCCGGGAAGGGCCGCGACATCGAGCGCGCGGTCACCCTGATCTCGGAAGCCCGAATGGCGTTGGATCTCGCCTTCGTCGAATTCATCGGCGGCCGGATCGATTCGTTCGTGCAGGAAATCCAGGTGGCGAAAGGGGACGCCGGGATGCAGCTTGCGATGCCGAAGCTTCAGGCGGCCGTCGGGCGACTCGAAGCGGGCGACTACGACGGTGCCTGGGACCAATACGAAGGCTCGCGCGGGACGTTCCGGACGGATGCGAAGGACTATACAGACGCCCGCACGATCATCGAGGAAGGCGACCGGCTCGCGCGCGATGCGCGCACGATGGGCATCGAGGTCCGCGAAGCCGAACGGTTGCTCCGCCAAGGACGGGAGGCGATGGACCGGCGTGACGTCGCCGGCGCATCGCGCCTCGGGAGGGCGGCCCGCGAACGGCTCCAACGGGATGTGCCTGCGTTCGTGCAGGAGGAGATGCGGAAGGCCCGGAACGCGCTTCTGGACCTGAAGATGAGAGGCGACGATCTCGGCAGTCCGATCAGCATCCTGAAGGAGGCGAGCGCCCTCGTCAAGCAGGAGTCGTGGGGCGAGGCCCTCGGGTACATCCGGGACTTCTACAAGGAGATCGAGCGCCGCGGAAAGTCAGGGCTCGTCACGCCGCCTCGATGACTTCCATTTCCCGCTCGAGTGTCTTCAGCTCCTGATCTCTCAGCGTCGCGGGCCCGAGGGAAATCACGAAGGCGTAGTGGCTCTCGGAAACATTGTCCAGGAGCCTTCGGATGAACTTCAAGACGGCGTCGAACGAATTGTTTGAGACGAGATACTCGATCCCATCCAGCAGGACGGCACCGCGGGGGTTCTTCGACATGAAATCTTCGATCTCGTAGACGATTCGCTCCAGCGCGGGCGCGATCGTCTCCTCCGCAGACCCTTCCCGGTCCGTGAGCCAGAGGACCCGTCCTGCCGGCAGATCGAAGTTCTCCCGCAGCCGCTTCGGGTTCGTCCGGGTAATGACCAGGCCGCGGCTCCCGCCACCGAGGAACCGAGCGAAGAGGCGAAAGGCCACCGCGGGTCGGTCCTCCTTTATCAGGTAGCTGCGGCCTGGTTGGAAATCGCGATCGGCATCGGCACGCGCCTTGGCCGGCGCCTTCGGTTCGACCGCGGGGAGCTCCGGCGCGGCCCCGGAGAGGACCTCGCGTGCGAGGTCCTGCGTGATCGGCCGTTCCATCACGGATGAAAACGCGACGACCCGGTTGAACGCACCGCCGAGTTCCCGGACGTTGTTCTCCACCACGCTCGCGATGAAGCCGAGGATGTCCGAATCGATCGAGACCTTTGCATCGCGCGCCCGACGCTCGAGGATCTCGATCCGTGTGGCGAGCTCCGGCGGCTCGATGCCCGCGACGAGGCCCGACTCGAACCGCGACACGAGCCTCTCGTCGAGATTCGAGATCGCCTTCGGAGGGCGGTCGCTCGCCAGGACGATCTGTTTCTCCCGCTCGTGGAGGTCGTTGAACGTGTGGAAAATCTCCTCGTGGATTTCCGGCATGCCGCTGAGGAACTGGATGTCGTCGATCATGAGGCAGTCGAGGCCCCGCACGCGCTCCCGAAACGCGCCTAGGTCGCCCTGCACGCGGGCCTCTTCGAGGCTCGTCGCGAACGCCTCGCACGTCAGGTAGAGGACTTTCGAATTCTCGGAATGGGAGGCGATGTAGTTTCCGATCGCATGCAGGAGATGGGTCTTGCCGAGCCCGGGGCCCGACGTGATGAGGAGCGGGTTGTACGCCTTCGCGGGGTTCTTCGCGACCGCGACAGCGGCCCCGTGTGCGAAGCGGTTGCTCTCCCCTTCCACGAAGGACTCGAACGTCGACGCGGGCACGAGGTTCGTGCCCTCTTCCCGGACGGGCGTCGGCTCCTCGAGAACGCGGACGATATCCTCGGACCTTGGCTTGGACTCCGGAGGCAGGGCCTCGGCTTGACGCATCACGAACTCGAGCACTTTCTTCGTCCGTTCCGCCGATTCCCGCTCCCGGAGGAGTTCGAGCTCGCGGCGAGCCTCGATCCGGCGCATACCATCGATCGCATCCCGAAGGCCCTCGACTTCCGCATCGACGTCTGGATACCGGATCGGACTCCGGAGCTTGTCTCGGAGCAACGCGGCGCGGGACTCGAAACCGGTGACGTCGATCCGGTCCAGGATCTCTGACACCGCTTCGGACTTCTTGACCGCCTCGCGCATCGCGATGACGGACGCCGTGAGGACCGCCGGGTCCGATTCGAGGTTCGCCTCGACGGAGGAGACGTCGTACCCACCCTCCTGCCACGCGCGGACCTGCTTCTCGACCTCCGTGCTGCTCATCGCGTGGGGGACCTTCGTCCGCTTCACGACCTTCGAGGGCCTCTCGAGGACCGCATCCGCGTACTCCCGCACGAGGCCATCCATGTCCACGCGCGCGTGCAGCTCGAGGACGCAAGCGTCGTCGTAGGAGTCCTGCCAGACCTTCTTCAGGGCCGACCGTCCGCGATCCTGCCCCTCGCCGCGCTGGTAGAGGGTCGCCTCCGGGATGCCGCTGCGGAGCAGGACGATCCCTTCCGAGCGCCTCCCGCCCGACGACCGGACGGTCCGAACGTACCCGGAGAAGGAATACTTCTTAAGATCCAGGAGCAGCTGCTTCAGCGCATTCGGGCCGCCCCGCGTCGTCCGGATGAGTTTTCCCTCTGGCAGGAGGAGGTCCTGGGGCGTCACGGTACCTCGGTGGGGTCAGTCAATCCCCTGGACCCCTCTAAAAAGGTTCCAACCTAGTTTCCCCGTTTGAGAAGTACACAGGCGTGCACGGGAGGTGCGGCCCGTCCTCGACGCCTGCAAAAGACTATAATGCGCCGGGATTTAGCCGCGCGCGCGGATGGCCCGGGACTTCTTCACGATGGATGACTTCGACCTCTCGGGCCGCACGGTCCTGCTCCGAGTCGACATCAATTCCCCGATCGATCCGGCGACGGGTCAGCTGCTGAACGACGCGCGGATCCGAGAGCATCTGACGACGATCCGAGAGCTGCGTCGTTCGAAGGTCGCGCTGCTCGCCCACCAGTCCCGGCCCGGGAAGGACGACTTCACGAGCCTCGAGGTCCACGCCGAGCGGATCGGCGCCCTCCTCGGCGGCCCCGTCCGGTTCGTGCCCAGCTTGTTCGGACGGCCCGCGATCGAGGCGATCCAGGGGATGCGCGCGGGGGACGTCGTCGTCCTGGAGAACACGCGCTTCTTCTCGGAGGAGGAATCGCTCGCGGACGCGAAACCGGAGAAGATGGCCGCCACGCACATCGTGCAGCGCCTCGCGTTGCTCGCGGACTACTTCGTGCTCGACGCGTTCGCCGCGGCCCACCGCGCCCAGCCGAGCCTCGTTGGGTTCTGCGAGGTCTTGCCCTCCATGGCGGGGCGCGTGATGGAGCGGGAACTCACGATGATCGCGCGAGCGCTCGAAGATCCCTCGCGGCCAAAGGTCGCCCATCTCGGCGGAGTCAAGGCGGACGACTCGATCGCCGTGACGAAGCACATGCTCGAGAAGGGGATTGCGGACAAGGTCCTCACGTCGGGGGGCGTCGCGAATCTCTTCCTCGACGCCTCCGGCATCGATCCCGGACCGCCGACGACGGAATTCATGCGGAAGGAAGTCGACGACTACGACTCCCTGATCGTCGAGTGCAAGGCGTTGCTGTCGACGTTCCGCGGTCGACTCCTGATTCCGTCCGATGTCGTCCTGAACGACCATGGGCAGCAGATGGCCGTGTCGACACGCGACCTTCCTGCGAAGCTTCCGATTTACGACATCGGCCTCGACACGATCGCTCGGTACGTCGACGAAATCCACCGCGCGAAGACGATCTTCTACAACGGCCCCGCGGGGGTGTTCGAGCTCGAGCCGTTTTCCGTCGGGACGCGAGAACTCCTGAACGCGGTCGCCGAGGCCGACGGCTTCTCCGTCGTCGGCGGAGGGCACACGGTCGCCGCCGTCGAGCAACTCGGCATCCAACGCTCCATCGACCACCTGAGCACCGGCGGCGGCGCGCTCATGAACTTGCTCGCGGGGAAGGAACTCCCACTGGTCAGCGCGCTTCGCCGTTCGCACAAGAAGTTCGGGAAAGCCGCGGGCTGAACCCTCGAGGACGGACCGAGTCCCCAACACATTATATAGCGCCCGCGGTTGAGCGACCGATGGTCCGTCTTCGAAGGCCACCGGAGTGGGGCATCGAACCGGTCCCGGAATCCCTCCGCGTCCTCCGGACGTTCGACGTGTTCGTGCTTTGGTCGAGCCTCGGGGTCGGCCTTCTCGTCCTCGCCGCGGGCGCCCTGCTCGTGACGCTCTTCGGCCTCACCCTCTGGGAAGCGATCCTCGTCTCCCTCGTCGGGTCGATCGCCGGGAGCGCGCTGCTCGCGGGGGCGGGACACCACGGAAGCCGCGCGGGCGTGCCGACGATGGTGAGCCTGCGGCCCGTGCTCGGCCGCGTCGGGTCGTACGCCCCGACCGCCCTGAACATCGTGCAGTTGATCGGCTGGACGGCGTTCGAGCTCCTCATCATGGGACAGGCGGTCGCCCTCCTGTCGGGGGATGCGCTCGGCCCCTTGACGGCGGCGATCTTCGTGCCGGTCTGGGGCGCGATCACCGCCGCGCTTGCCCTCGGTGGCCCGCTGGCCGTCATCCGGGATTGGTTGGAGCGCTTCGCGATCTGGCTCGTATACGCATCGACCGCCGCGATCGCGGTCGCGCTGTTTCTGCACGGCTTGGACCTGGGCCTGCGGCCCGCCGCGACGGCCTCCGGATTCACGGGGACGCGGTCCCTCCTCCTGGGACTCGATGTCGTCGTGGCGATGCCGATTTCCTGGTGGCCTCTCATCTCCGATTACAACCGATTCGCCCGCGGGCCGCGTGCCGCCGCCGTGGGCACGGGAGTCGGCTACGTCTTCGCGAACACGGCGTTCTACGTATTGGGTGCCGGACTCGTGTTCTTCGGGATCACGACGCCGTTCGGCCTCGACCCCGCCGACCCGGCTGCGTTCCTCGCGGCAATCGGCCTACTGGGCTTGAGCGTCCTTCCCCTCATCGTCATCTTGGTCGACGAAACCGACAACGCGTTCGCGGACGTATACTCCGTCGCCGTATCCGTGCAGAACCTCGCACCGAAGCGGCGCCAGGCGACGACCGTCCTCGTCGCCACGGCGATCGGGACCGCGGCGGCATGGTCCCTCCTTGCCACCGGCCAAGGGCTCGGGGGCGCATACGAAGGCTTCCTGCTGCTGATCGGCGGACTGTTCGTTCCCTTGCTCGGGGTGGTGATCGCCGATTCATTTGTCGTCCGTCGGGGCGCGTATGCCCGAGACGATTTCTTCGCGGCGACGCCCCGATGGCGGTGGCCTGCGTTCGCGGGCTGGGGGCCCGGCGCGGCCCTATATTTCGTGATCGTCCTCTTCGCCCTCCCGGTCGGCGCGACGCTTCCCTCGTTCGCCCTCGCCGCGGCGCTGCATGTCGGCTTCTCGCACATCGAGGCGGGATGGAGACGGCGTTCCCCCATCGCGGTCGGGAATCCGTAGTGGGCCCGGCGACGGGCCTACGACTCCCACGCCGCGACGACCTGCGGCAGCGGCGCGACGGTGCCGTCGGAGCGGGTGTAGGTCGTGAGCGTGTCGTCCACGAAAATGACCGCGGCCTTGCCGTTCCGCGGGTTGATCGCGACCTCGAACAGGTCGAGGAGATTCCGTGTCCCGCTGGCGCATCCCGTGCCGAACGTGCAGATCACGCCGACGTGGTTCGGATGCTCGGACACCTGGGACTGCACGAACGAGGCACCATCGTTCGTGGTCTGCGCGAGGTAGGTGTTCCATACGGCGGCGGAGTCGTCCTTGCTCGATGCGGTCGTGCCGTAGTACACGATGTCGACCTTCCCGTTGTACGCGGCCACCCACGGAAACACCGCGGTCACCGCACTCCCGCTGTTGACCGACACCGTCGAGCTCCACGTCGCCCCGTGATCGGACGACGTCGCAAAAGAGACCGTGTGCGCGTCCGACCACGCGGCGTACAGATTGCCGTTCGCAGGATCGACCGCGAGCGCCGGGAAGACGTTGTTCAGCGCGGTGTTCACCGCGGCGTGGTAGACGAGCGTCGGCTGCCACGTGAGCCCGCCGTCGGTGCTCCGAGAGACGACGATGTTGTTGAAGTTCGCGTTCGTCCCCTTCTGGAGGCCGCCCTGACCCGACGCGTAGATCGCGAACACGGAGTGGGTCGTCGCGTCGGCGACGATCGGACCTTGGTCGTTGTTGAAGGTCGACATGCCGGTCAGGCCGTCCTGCCCCGGGATGGGGCTTGCGACCGAGTGCCACGTGAATCCGTCGTCGTCGGAGCGCTGCACGTGAATCAGGGTGCTCGATCCGCTGTCGTGGTACGAGATGTACACCGTCGGTCCGTCCGACGTCACCCACTGCCGGTCCGCTCCGCTCGTGTCGATCAGCTGCGCCCCGCAGTTGGTGAAGTCGTTCGACGTGTCGGCGTTCGGACAGGTGATCGCGGAGACGCCCAGCCTTAGGGAGGTGGAGGGCGGGTTCAGAATCGCCATCAGCGTGCTGAAGAGCACCGTGCCGGTGGAGCCGAAGTCGACGTCCGCATCCTCGCCTCCGATCGCCCCGTCAATGTGGGCATCGGGCGCGCCTTGGAACACGGGCGTACTCCCGAACGGAGCCTTCCAAACGTTCGTCTGGAAAAGCCGCCACGAGAGCGCCGTGTAGACGACGGTTCCGTCCGAGCCGATCGCGACAGCCGGCTCGCTGCTCCCGTTGTCTTGGAGCAGGATGTCCGTCGCGAAAGAAATCGTGCCGGGTCCCGCAGCGGCCGGTTTCCCTGCGCTCGCGGTCGACGCGAACAGCGACAGCGAGACCGCGACCGTGAACATGACGATCCACATGTGACGCATGCGAAGCCCTCCTCCAGGCAAGGGGCGGCGAAGGCGCGGTCCCGTCAAATACCTTTCGCGTACCGTCTAGCTTCGGGCAGCAACCAATCGTGTTATCGGGATTGACAACGAGCAGCTGCCCACAGGATTGATAATCGCATCGTCCAGTGCGGGGACCGCAACGATCTCCTGACGAGAGCGTCCATACCGCCCGGTCATCGAAACAAAGGAAGCCGCCGGAGGGCTTCGATCCCCCGACCTGCAGTTCCTTCGGCGCGGGCGTCTTCCGCCTGCGCATACGAAACTGCCGCTCTGCCGGGCTGAGCTACGGCGGCGCGATTCAGGCGGAAAAGGTCCACGCGCATAAAGATTGTCGGAAGCCGAACGACCCGCCAACGTTTATGGCGGCGCGGCCCATCGCAGCCGCGTGGAGCGCGTGTCCGGCTGGTACTACGACGGCCGTCGGTTCCGGCGCGGCACGGTTGGGTGGGATGATGGCGTCATCGCCGAGACCCGCACTTCCATCGACCGCGAGCGAATTGCGCAAGGCGTCATCATCCCCGGTCTTTGGAACGCTCACACGCATCTCGGGGATGCGGTGGTCACCCAGGAATTGAAAGGCACGATCGAGGAACTCGTCGCGCCGCCGCACGGCCTGAAGCACCGCGTCCTCGCACGCGCGAAGGATGACGCCGTAATCGCGGCGATGCGGCGCGCGATGACCACGATGCTCCGGACCGGAACGACCGGTTTCTCCGACTTCCGCGAGGGCGGGCTCAAGGGCCTCAAGCTCCTTTACGCCTCCGCCGCCGCTCTCCCGGTCCACGGGATCGCGCTCGGACGGCCCGCCGGCCTGACGTACGACCGCCGAGAGGTCGAGGCAATCCTGCGAGCCTCGGATGGGATCGCCGTCAGCTCGTATGTCGATTGGCCCGCGGCGGAAATCGAGAAGTTAGCCGCGGACGTCCGACTCGCGAAGAAGATCTTCGCGATTCACTGCTCCGAGCGGATCCGGGAAGACATCGATGCGGTCATCGATCTCAAACCGGCATTCCTCGTCCACATGGTGCATGCGACCGACTCGGATCTTGAGCGATGCGCGGACGCGGGCGTTCCGGTCGTCGTCTGCCCGCGGTCGAACGCCTTCTTCGGCCTGACGCCGGATCTCCCGCGAATGCGGCGCGCCGGAGTCGAGCTTCGGCTCGGGACCGACAATGCGATGATCAACGCGCCATCGATGCTCCGCGAAATGGAGTTCGCGTACCGAGTGGCGCGGTTGAAAGGCGATGTCAGTGCACGCGAAATCGTCGAGATGGCGTTGGGCGGGCGTCGCCTCGGCGACCCCGACGCCGCATGCGCGATCCGGGCGGGGGAACGGGCGGACCTCGTCGTCCTCGACCTGCCGGGCGGTTCAAGCGGTTTCGCGTCACTCCTGCGGGCCACCGCCAGCGACGTGCGGCTCGTGGTGTCCGGCGGCCGCGTGTGGGCGGGCGACCCTTGGTTGACAGTCAAGCAGGCGGGCCGACGGAAGCGACGCATCCGTTCTACCGGAGGAAATTAGCACACGAGGATGGGACCACCCCATCCTTTATCATCGGCCCTCCCGTTCGGGGCCGCGATGGCCTCGTACGACGACGTGATGTCACTGTCCGTCCGCCGCGGTTTCCTGTGGCCCGCGGTCGATCTGTACGGAGGCTTCGCGGGCTTTTACGACTACGGCCACAATGGCGTCCTCCTCCGGCGCCGATGGGAGGACCTCTGGATGGAGACGTTCCTCGGCCTAAGTGACAACTACTATCTGATCGACACGACGACGATCCTGCCGGAGGCTGCTCTGAAGGCCTCAGGCCATGTCGACCACTTCACCGACATCCTCGTCACCTGCACGCGCTGCGGCGAGTCCTACCGGGGCGACCATCTCCTCGAGGCCGCGACGCACGACGAGCGCGAAGGGCTGACGCCGTCGGAGGTCGACGCGCGCATCCGGGAACTCAAGATCCGTTGTCCGAACTGCAAGGGGGAACTCGGCCCCGCGCGGGAATTCAACATGATGTTCCCACTGGGAATCGGACCGATGGCCAAGGACCGCGCCTATCTCCGGCCGGAGACCGCGCAGGGAGTGTACATGAACTTCCGGCGGGAATTCGAAGCGCTCCGACGGAAGCTCCCGATGGGGCTGGCGATCATCGGCCGCGCGTACCGCAACGAGATCAGCCCGAGGCAGGGCGCGTTCCGGTTGCGGGAGTTCCTCCAGGCGGAGCTTCAAATCTTCTTCGACCCTGCGACGTTCGCGAGCGCGGTGCCCTTCGACGCAATTGCGGCGGAGCGCATTCGGATCGCCTGGGCCGCCGAGAAGAACGAGCCGACCGCGCATGACCTCCCTGCGAAGGACCTCGTTGGCCGCGGACTTCCGCCGTGGTACGTCTACCACCTGCATGCCGTCCAGCGATTCTACCTCGCCAATCTGCGGATCCCGAGGGATGCGTTCCGTTTCGCGGAACTCGACGAGCGGGAGCGGGCGTTCTACAACAAGATCCACTTCGACATCCAGCTGCGACAGGAGAGCCTCGGGGGGTTCCGCGAGGTCGGGGGCGTCCATTACCGGTCGGACCACGATCTCAAGGGCCATGAGGCGGGATCGCATGCGAAACAGTCCGTGACCGTCGGCACATCGAAGCTCGTGCCGCACGTGCTCGAACTGTCGTTCGGCGTCGATCGGAATGTCTGGGCGCTCATCGACTTGACGTTCGCCAAGGGGGAGCGGAGCGTCCTGCGCCTCCCACCGCGAATCGCGCCCGTGACGCTCGCGGTCTTCCCGCTCGTGAACAAGGACGGCCTGCCGGAGCGGGCCGAGGCGCTCTTCGCGAGCCTCCGAAAGCGCTTCACGGCCTTCTACGATGACTCCGCTTCGATCGGACGGCGATACGCGCGGATGGACGAAATCGGGACGCCGTTCTCCGTTACGGTGGACCATGAGACCCTCGAAGGGAAGGGCGTCACCGTACGGGAACGGGATTCCCAGAAACAGATTCGAGTCCTTGACGCCGAACTCGCGGACACGATTGCGAAGCTCCTCTCGGGCGAGACGTCCGTCGTCCCGTGACCGCCTGAATCGCTGCGCCGATCGACCTGTCCGTCCGAAGGGCCGGACGGCAACCGGCATGGACAGCCGGCGACGATTCCGTTCCTGAGAATCACTAATTCGGGAGCTATTCGGTTCGTGAGACGAACATCGGAACATTGAATAGACCCGTTACGAATGGTTGCCGCCGTCAGATTCAGTCCGCATGCGGACAACAGGTTGGGGGGGCGCCAACCGGTGCAACTGGGCCAAGCACAGATATCGAGAGTTATCGCCAGCGCGGGCCTAGTGCTCTTCGCGTTTCTGACTCTCGCAGGCAGCGCGAACGCAGCGCTCCCGCGGTCATTCTACTATCTCGGGGTCATCGTCGTCGATCGAGAAGAACCGCGAGTCGATTTCGTCTTCTGGCTCGACTCGCCGTATTCCTCGACGGATAACCAGACGATGGCGAAGACGATCGATGTCACCGCCAACTTCGGCCCCGAGCTGATGTGTCAGGATGCGAGCCCGGGTTCGTGCCAAGATTCCTGGAAGTACGCCGGCCACCTCGATGACGCGAAGGGGGACCAGTGGTTCAATGTGACCACGAGAATGGATTCGACGTCGACGGACCCGGTCTTCACGACGGTCAGCGTACATGTCGTGTACACGGACGCGGACGGAGCGCAAGCGCGGACGATCGACCGGACGCTGACCTTCGCACTAAAGTACGTGGCTCCGCCGCCCTCCGTGAACGTCGCGGCGGCCGCGGCGGCCGGCCTCGGAGGTGCGGGCGTCTTCGGAATCGGACTGTACGCGGCGCGTCGGGCGCGACTCGAGGAATTGTATCTGATGCACGACAGCGGCATGCTCATCCGCCATTGGTCGCGCAAACAAGGGATCGTCCACGACAGCGACATCATGAGTGGAATGCTAATCATCCTGCAGGAATTCGTGCGCGACTCGTTCGACGACCGCCGCGGGACGCTCGAGCAACTCCGGTTCGGGCAGCGCCAGGTCATCATGGTCCCTGGGGAGCACACGGTCCTCGCGGCCGTAATCGAAGGCCGCTACGTCAACGGCCTGCCGCGAAAACTCCAGCTCGCGGTCTGGGATTTCGAGCGGTCCCACTCGGACACCCTGGCGCAATGGGACGGCAACGTCGCCCTCCTGCCCCGCGCCGACGCGATCGCGGATCGGTTCATCCGTCCCCGTCTCCGCTTCCACCCGAACTGAACCGTGTATTCGCATCGCTGACATTGAGCCAGCAAGCGTTATAAGCGCGGCCCTCGAATGGGACGATGTCGCCATGGTTGATGATCACGTCAAGCGTAAGGTTCTCCTCCTCGGCGACGGCGCGGTCGGCAAGACGTCTCTGATTCGCCGCTTCGTGGTCGACAAGTTTTCGGACGACTATATCACGACGATCGGCACGAAGGTCACGAAGAAGGACCTCCGGCTCGAGTCCCCGGGCGGCGCGACGGACCTGACGTTCATGATCTGGGACGTCCTCGGCCAGAAAGGGTACAAGGGCATCCAGGATAGCTCCTTCCTCGGAGCGAAAGGCGCCGTCCTCGTCTACGACGTCTCGCGCACCGAGACCACGGAGAGCCTCCAGGACTACTGGATCCCCCATCTCCTCGACATCACGGACACGATCCCCATCGTCGTCGTCGGGAACAAGGTGGACCTCGTCGCCTCCCGCCGGACGGCGCAGGAGGGGCTCGACGAGCTCAAGGAGGAGCTCGAGGTCAAGGGCTTTCTGAGCTCCGCGAAGACCGGCGAGAACGTCGAAGCGGGATTCCTCGCGCTCGCGAAGTCGGTCGTCTCACACTCAGCCGGGAAGGTCGCGAAAGGCACCGCGGTCGACGAGGTCACGAACGAGTACATCACCGTTGCGGACGCGATCATCATGGACTTCTGCGACGTCATGGGCGGCCAGGAGGCGGCGATGCCGATCGTGCGGCAGCAGCTGACGCGGGCCGGCGTCGACGTCAAGGCGCCGACACGCGACGGGTTGCGCCTCGCAGTCGACTGTCTCGCGGAGGCGGAGTCGGCGTTCCGCAATGCGGACGACGTCGAGGCGAGCAAGCTGAAGCGCCTCGGCTGGATCAAGGAAATCTCGTGATCAGAGAGACCGGGCCATGTACGGGCCGTCGCGATCGTATCCGAGCGCTCGATAGTACCCCCGCACTCCGACGCCCGCGGTCACGCGGACCCTTCGGACGGAGAACTCCTCGCGCGCGATCCGCTCGGCCTCCCCCATGAGGCGCCTGCCGAATCCCCGGTGCTGCCACCGGCCCTTTGCCTCCGAATGGATCGGCACGATCCCACCGAACACCTTCAACTCGCGGACGGTCGCTCCCGCCCTGTCGAGACGCACTCGCGCGTACGCCACGAGCACATCGCGCCCTCGGTCCTCGATGCTCAGGAACAGCTCCGTACCTCCTGAGGACTCGTACTCCTCGCGGATCAGGGACAGGTCCTCGGGTCGCGGCACGACCTCTCGGAGGCCGACCTCGCGGCAACGGATGCAGCGGCACCGGAGGCCGGCACGCCGGAGTCGCTCTTTCGCGAGCACCCGCAGGTCGCCCCGCTTCGGGCCGTCCTCGATGTCCGCCGCGCCGATCTCCCGCTGCACCCGTTGGATGCGGCACCACCGCGGCACGATCACCTTGATGCGGGCGACGAGCTCGACCGCCTCCTCCGTTCGCAGCGGCGAGTAGCGACCGGATTTCCAGAGGCCGTACAGTGCGGTGCCCGGCAGCACGAGCGTGGGATAGATCTTCAGGAAGTCCGGCCGGTACGCCGGATCGTCGAAGAGGACGCGGAACGATTCGAGGTCGCGGTCCACGTCGGCCCCGGGAAGCCCGGGCATCATGTGCGCGCCGACTTTGAGGCCTGCGTCTTTCGCGCGCGCCATGGCGGCACGGCTCTGCGCATCCGTGTGCCCGCGATGGACCCGCTCGAGGACGTCGTCGTGGGTCGACTGGATCCCGAGCTCCACGCGGGTCGTCCCAAGGCGCAGGGACGCCTCCACCTCCGGGCCGAGGAAGCAGTCCGGCTTCGTCTCAATCGTGAGGCCGATGCATCGCACCTCGGCGCTCTCGTTCGCGGTCTGCGCCTCCTCGAGGGACGCCGCCACGGATCCGTTCATCCCGTCGAGACATCCTTTCACGAACCGCTCTTGGTATGCCGGCTCGAGCGCGGTGAAGGTGCCACCGATCACGATGAGGTCCACCTTGTCGGTGTCGTGCCCGTTCGCCCGGAGGGCCTGCAAGCGAGCGAGGGTCTGCGCGAACGGATCGTAGCCGTATTCGGCCGCCCGCATCGCCGCCGGCTCCGTGCCGAGGTACGACTGCGGCGTCCCGAACCGGGGTCCGCCAGGGCAGTACGTGCAGACGCCATGGGGGCACGCATGCGGGGCCGTCATCACGCTGATCACCGCCACGCCGCTCGCGGTCCGAGCCGGCTTCACTCGGAGGACGTCCCGAATCCCGTCGCGCATCTCCGGCGGGAGCGCCGCGAGGATCGAGGCGTCGCTCGGGAGGCCCGCGAGGCGGTGTGTCCGCGCGAGGCGGAGCTTCAGCCGTTGCATGTCGTCTTTCGACGACGGCGGCCTCCCGCGGAGTTCGCCGATCAGCGCATCGAGGAACGCGCCGTCCGGCCTTGTCGCGAACATCGATCGCACCTCCCGTCGGCTGGATCAGTCAGTCTTCTCCGGCGTCCCCGGCGTCGCCTCCTCCTCCCGGCGGCCGAACAGCCCGGCCGCTTGGGAGAGGCCGACGCCCAGCGAGGCGATTCCGGCGAGGCCCAGCGCGACCCCGATGATGCCGCCGACCGTGTACACGTCGCCGAGCGCGAGGATCAGGCCCGTGACGAGGCGGAACCACGCGAGGAGCAGCACGACCTCGAAGAGGACCAAGACGCCCACGCCCGCCGACGCGATCACGAGGCCGCTCACCCCCGCGGAAGACAGGCCCGCGGCGAGGTTCGCCCGCCAGAGCGCGGCTCCGACGCCGGCGAGGAAGAGGATCTGTCCGAGGTTCGAGGTCAGGCGAAGCGCGTCGACGGCATCGGCCATCGAGAGGCCCGCGGCGGCGGCGAACGCCTCCTTGTAGACCTGCGAAAGCTGCGACAGGAAGTACAGCCACACGCCGAGGAACGCGAGCGCGAGCCAGGCCCTCGGGGCCCGGACGCCTCCGAGGCTCACCCGTGCGGAACCCACGGCGGCAATATTCCGGACGTGGGGATGAACCTTGGCCCATGCGCCGGCGTCAGCCGTACATCGTGCCGGTCTTCTCGCCCTTGAGCGTCTCGCCCGCCACCTGCTCCATCACGTCGACCGCGAGGATCACGTGCAGCGGGATGAGGCGCAGTTTCCCCTTCATCTCCTGGTGGCTCTCGTCCAACTCGACGACGATCGCATCGTCCGTGCCGATCGTCGTGTACCCGCGGAAGATGCCTTTCGTGACCTTGGTGCGCTCGCGCGTCTCCATGGACTCGATGCGGTATCGCGATCCCTTGGTCAATGAAATCACATCTTGCGCCATCGCCTACCTCCGCCCCTCCGCGAGCTTCTCGAGATGATCGACCGTCTTGCGGTAGTTCTCCATCGCGATCTCGACGTTCGACTCGACGAAGTTCCACGCCTTCGAGAGGTTCCCGTACCGGATGCGGTAGCCTTTGCGCACCGCCCCGCGCTCGCTCACGTTCGCCTCGTCGAGGAGATCCATCTCCTTCAGCTTATTGATGTGCCGGTAGATCGTCGCCTTCGTCGTCTTCAGTTTCGCCGCGAGCTGCTCGACGGTCCACCCCTTGTCCATCCGGCCCAAGAGGCATTCGATGAACAATCGGTACGGCACGGACTCCCGCACGTTCGTCGCGTCCGTCTTCGGGTCGTATCCTTTTGGGATGTATCCGATCTGCGTGAGGAAGAGGAGGGCGACATCGTCGATGTCCTTGAGCGGCGTGAGGGGTGTGTTGCTCACCACGGCAATCTCAAACGGCAACGGGGAACCTTCGGTCCCGAACCGGCGTGCCCTAGTTAAGGTTTACCATTGAATTTTATTGCCGTAGGTAATAATAATTCCGGTCAGACGTCAACAATTCCACTGTAGGTATCGACGCGAAGGCCTCGCGCGCGCATTTCGCGGACGAGCACGTTGATGCCGATGCTGTCCGAGGCGACGTGGCCCGTGACCACGAGGTTCTTCGATCCCTCGCGACCGTATCGCTCCCACAACCGCTGGAGGGCCCCCGCATTGATGTGGATATAGAAAACCGTGTCGATTCGGTTGTCGTACGCCGCGCGGGCCACGGGGACGCCGCCGTTCGTGCCCGCGCCGTGGTGGACCGCCCACTTTCCGAGCGAATTCTCGAGTTTCCCCATGCGAACGACAATCCGCGTTTGTGCGGAGCGGAATTCCGGAATCGCCGAGAGCACGTCGATGGCGTCGCTCACCCTAGGATCGGACGGCAGGTGCGCGCGCAGCGTCTCGTCCATCACGCGCCGGCCGATCTCGTCGCACGGATTGTGGATGCACATGAGCCCGATCCCGATCATTCGTGCGATCGAGGGGAGGCGGTCATAATTCTCGGCGTGGACCTGCGGCTCGCGCTCGTCCTGCATCTCACGGACCGCCGCGTCCGCGGCGGCCTTCGGCACGCCGTGCCGGACGAGGATGTCGCCGTGCTTCGCGAGGACCTTCGGGAACCCGAGGATCGCCGAGCCGCCCGTCGGATGGTGCGCGATCACCAGGTCGTACCCTTTCTCCTTCGCCACGACGAGGTCCGCGGCGTCGACGTCGATGCCGACCAAGACCTTGTGGACGTCCTTCGCGGGGACGTTGATCGTCGTGTCGCCGGGGACCTCGGACTGCTTCGCGAGGGCGAGCGAGAGATCGAGGATCTCCTGGGAGTCCATGCCACACCGCGAACGGGCGCCGGTGCATAACCCTTCCCCGTCCGCTCGGGTTCGGCCAGGACAGCCAAAGGCTTTTCATTCCGGCGCCGTTGCCGAGGAGGGGAAGATCGTGGCCACCCGAGCCTCATCCGCCGAGATCGCCCGGACCGGGGTCACCGTCCGCATTCCGCCCGCGCTGCGATCGTACACCGACGGCCAGGATGAGGTCGTCCTCGAGGCGGATGACGTCGAGTCGCTCCTCCGGGCGCTCGACCGGGCGTTCCCGGGGATCCGGGACCGCGTCGTCGACGAGGCGGGACGACGGCGGCAATATGTGAACATCTTCGTGAACGAGGAGCTGCTCTGGTCGTCGCTCCCCGAGGCGCGGCTTCGGCGCGGGGACGTGGTCCATATCCTCCCGAGCGTTGCAGGCGGTTGACATGGCACGAATCAAGAAGGGCGATGTGGTCGTCGCGGTGGGGACGAAGAAAGGCGGATTCCTGTTCCATTCCCCGGACCGGAGGAAATGGTCCGTCGAGGGACCCGTCATGAAGGGCATGTCGGTGTACCACATGATCCTCGACCCGCGCGACGGACGCACGGTGTACGGCGCAGCACCGCACACGAACGAACCGTGGGGGCCCTGCGTGTACCGCGGCCGCGCGGGCGAGGACGTGAAGCCGACGGCCGCCTCGCCGAAGTTCAAGGAGGGCTCGGGCCTCGCGGTGACGCGCATCTGGCACATCGAGCCCGGGCCCGCGGACTCCCCCGAGACGATCTACGCGGGCGCGGAGCCCGCCTCCCTGTTCCGGAGCGACGACCGCGGCGACTCGTGGGGCGACTTCGACTCCCTGAACTACCATCCGACTCGGAAGGAGTGGCAGCCCGGGGGCGGTGGGCTTTGCCTGCATTCCGTTCTCGTCGACCCGCGGAATCCCAAGCACCTGATGATTGGCATCAGCGCGGTCGGAGCGTTCGAGACCCGCGATGGCGGGAAGTCCTGGACGACGGAGAACAAGAACGTCCGCGCCGAGTTCCAGCCCAACCGCTACCCGGAGCGGGGGCAGTGCGTGCACAAGCTCGCGTGGGACGCCTCCGGGGACGGGGCGATCTTTCAGCAGAATCACTGCGGCATGTACCACCGCGGCCCGGGGGGCGGCGCGTGGACGGAGGTCTCGAAGGGCCTCCCGTCGGATTTCGGCTTTCCTATCGCAGCCCACCCGCACGCGAAGCACACCGCGTTCGTCGCGCCGCTCGTCGGGGCGGAGAACCGTGTCTTCCCGAAGGGACAGATGGCCGTGTGGAAGACCTCGAACGCCGGCAAGACGTGGAGCCGACTCACGAAGGGCCTCCCGGGACCGAACGCGTACCTGGGCGTCCTCCGGGAGGGGATGGGCGTCGATGCGGAGGACCCGCTCGGCGTCTACGTCGGCACGAACACGGGACAGCTGTTCGCGAGCCGGGACGAAGGGGAGTCGTGGAAGATGCTCGCGGACTTCCTACCGCCGATTCTCTCCGTGAGCGTGGCGGAAACCAAGTGACGGCCCGCTGCTGCGACGCGTGAAAGGGGTGACGAGGCGGCGTGATCGGCGCCGCCCCGATGCGTTGCTGGCCGAACCTCAAAGGAACGTGAAAAACGGGAAGAACACGAAGATCAGGACGAGGACCGCCGCGAGGAGTTGCGCGATTCTCCACACGGTCGTCGTCCATGAATCGCCCGTCGCCGCGTACGCCCCGAGGAACAGGGCCAAGGTCACGAAGAAGCCGCCAACGCCAATCAAGACGATCGCCACCATCGCAATCGCGCCCACCGCTCCGGCTCCTGCGACGGAGAGGGTCGCAATCGTGATGATCCCCGTCAAGAGGGCGACTAGCCCGAAGACCAGGAGCGTAAGGTGCTGGGCCGGCGACTTGCCCATGTCCCAGAGTCTCTCGCCCATTCCCGGCATCGAGACCACCTCACCCGAAGATCGTGGGGGAGCTCGCGAGGACCAGCAGGAGCGCGACGAACGAGAGGATCAGCAAGAACAGGCGCACGAAGACGTCGAGATCTTCGAGCAAGATCGCGGCTCCCAGAAGGCCCGCAACGAGCAGGAACATTCCAAAGTGAGCGATCGCAGGACCCCACACTAAGCCCAAGTTAGCTTGGGCCGCCGATTGCTCCGGCGTTGGAGTAGAAGCGAACTGCGAACGGCTCGCATCGACCAACATCGCGCCTGCCGCTAAGAAGAGGAGGCCGGCTATGAGCAGGAAGCCGATCCCCATCCTCTTTCGATCCATGAACATGGGCCCACGCATCCTCGGTGGTGGTGGTTCCATCTGGTCCACACCTCGGAAGGCGCAGTTATGTTCAGATTTATATATATTCCGCTAAATGGGCAGTTCATATAAATTTCGCAAACGAGGCGGCCGGGACCGCTCGCGAACGACCCATGGGGGATTTCGCGCCGCCTCACACGCCCGCTTTTCCGGGGTTCAGGATGCGATCCGGATCGAGCGCCTCCTTGACCCGTTGGACAATGGCCAGGCCGGTCCCGAGCTCCTCGCCCATGAGGTGCGAGAGCTTCACGCCGACACCGTGGACGTATTCCATGGAGCCTCCGAGCGCGTGCGCGCGTCGGATCACCTCATCGACTGCGTCGGCGACGGCGAGCTTGGCCGCCGCTCGATCCCCACCGACCGGACGGACGACCTCGAGGGAGACGAGCTCGGGCTGCGTCCAGATGCCGAAGCCGATCGGCTTGACGCTGTGCTGCCGCAGGACGGCGAGCGCGGCCCGACGATACGCGAGGATCTTCGAGCGAGGGAGCGCGACATGCACGTAGTCGAAGATGACGTCTTTCAGGAACACGTCCGCACGCGTGATTCCGGGCGAGACCTCGTCGTGCGCGTAGATGATGTCGTGGCGCGTGCGCCAATACTCTCGGGCCTCCCGATCCGGATGGGGACGCGCCCGGGCCGCCCGAAGATGTCTCCGAGCGACCCGCCACGACGCCGCGACGAGTTCGCGAGCGCCCTCGAATCCGAGGTAGAGCGTCGGCGGTCCTGTGTCCGAGCCCCACGGGAGCCCGGGCGCGGGGAACGTCTGCTCGAAATCCATCGCGCTCGGCATGAGGCCCGCGTCGTACATCCGCGAGATGCACCGCAAGCCGGTCGGGAAATCCCGGAGTCGAAAGGCGTGAATCTCCGCCCGCTCGGGCACGGGGAAGACGCGCAGGGTCGCGGCGGTGACGATCCCCATCGTCCCTTCCGTCCCGACGAAAAGCCGCTTGAGATCGAGGCCGGTGGTGCTCCGAGCCGCGGGTCGCGTCCGGATGATCGTGGCGTCGGCCAAGACGACCTCGAGCCCGAGCACCTGGTCGCCCATCGTCCCGCGCAGGTATCCGGCATAGCCGATCCCGTTCGTGCCGATGGCACCGCCGAGGGTCGCGCGCGGCCGCGACCATGGGTCATGGCCGAGGCAGAGCCTTCGCCTCCGGAGGCGCTGATCGAGATGCTCCAAGACGATCCCCGCTTCCGCTGTGGCCGTGCAGGCAATCGCGTCGATTTCTCGGACGCGTCGCATCCGACGGAGATCGACGACGAGAGAGTGGGAGCCCGGGCGCGCACCGCCCATGAGGCCGGTGCCGCCTCCCCATGGGACGACCGAGAGGCCCGCGGCCTTTGCGGACCGAATGACGGCGGCGACGTCTTCGGGGGAACGGGGCCACACGACCGCCGCCGGCAAGGGCCCATCGTCCGGGAGGCGGGAGCCGCGGTGGGCCCGGAACGTATCGAGCCGATATCGGGGCGGAACGGCGGCGCCAATCGCGACCTGACTCGCGCTGAGACGACCGAGGAGATCCCCGAGCGACGCCACCACGCGGGCTCAACGCGCAGCGGATATTCAAGCCGCGCGGGACGTCAGGCGCGCTCGAGATAGTACAAGGTGTAGGCCTTGCGAGCCGGGGTCGCGTAGGAATTGTGCTCGAGACGGACCGGGACCCAGGAATCGGGGAGCTCGATCAGGTCTTCCTCGTCGCACTCGACGCGTTGCAGCTTTGCCTTCATGCGGATTCCGGAGTTGCGTTCGCGGATGGTGCCATAGCCATTTCGGGCCTGTTCTCGCGGATGATTCCTCGGCACCGCGAGGAGGGCGTCCGTCAGGATCGGTGGGCGGAGCGCGGATCGGGTCGCCCGGACCCGATCGCGAATGCGCCACTCTCAGACCGCCGATTCCGCGACCCACCGAACGTGACGCATCGATCCTCCATAGCGCGAGGGAGTGCTATACTATGACTATAATCAAGCGATTCCTCGCATGTCCGGCGAGCTTCTAAGGGAGGGAAACGCTTTTGATACCCTATTGTATGGAGGGGACGAGGTCAAACATGCCGTACACGTACCAGGGATGGACGCTGTACTCGCGAGACGTGAAACTGAAGAAGGGACCGAAAGTGACGATCTACTTCTTCAGCAAGCGCAAACCGAAGAGCGGCAAGCCGATGGACGAAATGCCGAAGAATCGCAAGGTCGGCGTGAACAAGCGCACGGGCCTTCCCTTCTTGCGGAAAGGTTGAGTCCACCTCGCGAACCCCCACCCGCCGAGGCAAAATGGGGGAGGACCTCGGCCCCTTTCTCTTTCCGTGATTCTCGTGGAAAGTATTTGGCCGAAGGCGTGTTGCTCGCCTCCGTGCCCGAAGGGACCGTCTCGTTCGAGGTCGCGGCACCCGTCGATCGGGTGTGGGCGTTCCTTTCCGACATGCGTCGCGTCGGCGGTTGCGTGCCCGGCGTGCAATCGGTTGAGGTCCTCGATGCGAACCGCGCGCGCTGGAACCTCAGGGTGAAGATCGGCCCGCTGTCCCAAGAGTTCGTCGTCCTCACGGAGACGATCGAGCAAATCCCGCTGCGACACGGGCGATTCCGCGGGGAGTCCGACCACATGGACCTGATCGGGACGATCGACCTCGCGCCGCTCGGGAATGGCACGAAGGTCACGTACACGATGGCCGTGCAGGCGAAAGGCCCGCTCGCGCGGATCATGGACAACTTCCTGCAGTCGAAGCTGAAATCGCAGACCGAGGAATTCGCCGCTAACGTGAAGAAGGCGCTCGAAGGCTGACGTCGGCGGGATTCCGACCGCGTCGCCTCGCGCCCATGGCTCCGGTTCAACCGTGATAACCGGGAGCTATGTCTTTTAATCGGGCGACCCTGAATGCGCCGTGTGTCGTTCGGACCGCCCGCGAACGGCAGCGAGCCCCCCCGACCGAAGTTGCTGGTCGAAGAACTCCTCCTGTACGACAAGGACGGGCAGTCCCTCCTCGACGACCACGCCTTGCGGATCCTGATCGCACTTCACCAGGAGAAGTTGACGGCGCAGGAGATCGCGAACCGGTACCGCGTGCCGATCGCCGCCTGCTATCGGCGCGTCCGAAGGCTCGCCTCCCTGGGGCTCATCTCCGAGGCGGGATTCGTGACGGAGGGACGCCGAAGGCCGGCACGCCTCTACAAATCCGAGGTAGACCGCTTCCAGATCACGTACGGGAGCGGCAAGATGCATCTGCACCTCCTCCTACGGAACGGCACGGATGTGGCGACGCTCGTCGGGATGCCCCCCGACATCGTCGTCAGTGAAACAGCGGCTGCAGCCCCGCACGATATCCGGGAATATCCGTCCGCATGACGTCCGGGTTCGCGCGCCGCTCGAGGGCGGCGTAGTACGCGAGGAACTGCAGCGACACGACGCTCACGATGGGGCGGAGGATCCGCTCCGTGGACGGCAGACGGATTTCGGCTTCGGGCGAGTCGCCGATCGTCGTCACGCGCGCGCCGAATTGCCGCATGGACCGGCGGATCGCCTCGCTCCGCGCCCCGTCGTCGCGGGACCGAAGCATGACGACGGACTCGCGGCGGTCGACCGAGAGACACGGACCGTGGAGCACTTGTTCGATGTGGTAGCCGCTCGCAGGGAGGCCGCACGTCTCCCGGATCTTCAGGGCCGCCTCGAGGGCCGTGATCGCGTCGAACCCACTGCCCAGGAACGACGCCCGGTCGCGTCGCGCCACAGCGGCGGCGACGCGCCGGACCGCGCCTTCGCACTTCAGGGCCTCCGCGAGCGCCCCCGGGAGCCTTTTCAGCGCTCGACGCACGCCCGCCCAAACCGGACCGCCGGCATCCGCGGCGAGCGATGCGAAGGCAGCGAGCTGCGTCGTATAGGCCATCGTGTTGGCCCAAGACCGGTCGTGGACCGTTCCGATGACGAACGCCCGGCTCGTTTCCCGCTCCATGTCGGACCGGGGAAGGCCGCACAGCCCGATCGTTCGAGCGCCCCTCCGGCGCGCGCGGCGTAGCGCGAGGTTCGTCGTCGGGGTGGACCCGCTGTGGCTCACGCCGAGGACCGTCGATCCGCGCGGCGCGCCGACACCGTATGCGAGATCGTACGCGTGGACGGCGCGGACCACCTTCGCGGTTCCGAAGGCTGCCTGGAGGACTTCCGCCCCGTACGACGCCGCATGGAATGACGTGCCGCATCCCGTGACGACGACGAGGCGGTTCCGACCGAGCACGTCGTCGACGGGCACGCGCTCGACCCGGCCCAGCGTTTCCGCGACGTAGCCCGGCTGACCGCGAATCATGTCGTGCATGTGGTACGGGTGTCGGTCCCGCGGATCCGGGAAGGAGACCATGCGACGGCATCCGCTCGCCGTCCTTAAGACCGCACAGACTCGGGTCCGCGAGCCGGCCGTCGGGAAAACAGAACAAGCCAAGTCACTTTTAAAAGCGAACCGGGGCGAATGCGCAGGCTGAGAGGTGACCCATGGACCCGCCGCCGAAGGATCCGAACTAACTACGCGTCGGTCGCGTCGCCGAACGGTTCTCGGGGGAGTCGGTGTCGGTGAGGAGCGGTTCGAGTTCCGCCAGGAGAGCGTCGTTCCCCAGGGCGCGAGCCAGCCGCGCGGCTTCGTCGAGGTACTGCCGGGCCTCCGACGTATCGCCGTGTTCCAGGTGGAAGCGACCCACGTAGAGGAGCGACTGAGCCAAGTCCGATCGGTCCGCGAACTCTCGCAGGCCGCGCAGGCCCTGCTCCCAGAGCCGCGTCGCCCGGCCCCACCGGCCCAGTTGGGACTCTCGCTGTCCCTCATAGACGGCGAGCAACGAAAGAGTGTCTCGTTCCTCGAGGATCTGGATGAGCCGTTTCGCTTCGGCGAGAGGCTCCCCCGTTTCTCGTGCGCGGCCCATGTCCATGAGGGCGGCGCACCGATCCATGGTCGCGTACGCGACGAGCCTCACATTGCCGACGAGACGCGCGATCTGCAAGGCGCGATCGTAACACCTCACCGCTTCTTCGTACCGCCGTAACCCGTGGTACGAGGCCCCCACCGAGATGGAGGCGCGCGCAATCTCCGTCAAGTTCCCCGCTCGCTCCGCGATCCGGAGGCCCTCCAGCTTGTACGCGAGGCCCTGATCGAGGTGGCCCCGATCCATTTCGATGCTTCCGAGTGCGGTCAGCCCACGCACGAGGGCGCCGGGGGCGGAGCCTTCCGTCGCGAGGTCGACCGCCGCGTTCATGTGGCCCGCCGCCTCCGCGAGGTTCCCCTGGGCTTTCTCCAGGAGGGCCATTTCCCTCAGGACCTCACCGAACTCCGCGGCGTCCGGTTGGCCCTTGAGCCGGGCGCGGGCCTCGACGAGATGGCCGAGCGCCTTCGCCGGTTCGTTGCGGCAACGCTCGATCGACGCGATCTTCCGAAGGAGACGGGGGATCCGTTCCGGCCGGGCGATCGCCTCGCACCGCTGGACCGCGTGGCGGTACTCGAGGAGGGCGGGGTGCGAGTCCCCGAGAGCCCGCAAGGCATCCCCCATGACCTCGGACAGGACGCACCGGGGCACCGCGTCCAGGGTGGCGGGATCGATATTCCGCAAGACGGCCAGCAGCTCCGAGGCGGGCACAGAGTCCAGCAGGCCGGCACCGCGCGACACGAGATAGTCTCCGATCCCTTTCAGGTCCCCCGCCTCGACGAGGTGGAACAGGCCCTCGAGACGGTCGTGCATCTCGGCTCCGTCGAGGAGGTACGCGCTCGCAAGCGAATGGAACGAGCGCCGTCGCGCTTCCGGCAACCGGTCGCGGATGTACTCGCGGATCGAGTCGTGCACGATGACGCCTCCCGAGATCGTCGGGGCGAGCAAGTTCTTCGCCTGGAGCGAGTGGACGGCCGTCTCCCATTCTGCGGTGTAGCAGTGCATCGCGTCGAGCGGCACCAGGCCTCGGAACAACGACGCCGCCTCCAGCAGGGTGCGTTCGTCCTTGGTGAGGGTCCGCCAGATCTCCCGCTCCAGGTAGCGGGTCATCTCGCCGCTCACGATCGACCCGGTCTGCGCCGCGAACGACAGCAGAATCGGGTGGCCGCGCGCGGTGTTCGCGACCCGCTGGAGCGCGACCTCGTCCCCGGCGAAGCCTTTCGCCCGCAAGAGGGACAGTGACGCGTCCAAGTCGAGGCCGCCGATGCGCAGGACCTCGATGCGCGGGCGTTTCGGCCCCTTTCGGCGGGAGAGGTTCGCGGGAACGGTGCGGGAGATCATCACAACCTTCGTCGGAGGCGACCGACACAGCTCGAGGATGGGTCCGCGGAGGAACCGGGCGAGGTCCGGGGTCGCGCGTTGGAAGTTATCGAGCACGACGAGGATGGGCAGATCTTTGAGGTCATGGTTCAGTAGGCGCACGACGACGGGCTGCGCATGCGAGCCGGCTTCGTGCAGGAGGCTCGTCAGCCCGCGGCGGCCCAGCCGCGCGAGGAACGCCGCCAGGCCGCGCAGGAACGCGGACCGCGTCGTCCCGTCGTGGATCTCGAACCAGAAGATGTACGGGCGGGGCTGCTGGCGGACGAGCCAGCTCGCGACGAGCGCGCTCTTCCCGATCCCCGCGATTCCCGTGACGACGAGCACGGCGGATGGCGAAGCGGCCCACGCGTCGAGGGCGCGGGACTCGTCGGAGCGTCCGAAGACGCGACCGAGCCGGCGGAGCGTATCGCCCCACAGGACCGGCGCGACCGCGCCCGCTCCGATCCCGCGGAGCTTCGTGAAGTCGAGCCGCCCCCGGCGGATCAACGAGACGGCGGCGGTCAGATTGACGTACGCGGGGAAGATCTCCGGGATGTCCGCCACCCGCATCGGCGTCGGATCGAGATCGGACGCGGCGACCTCGACGATGTCAGACTGGAAGCGGCCCCTCAGTTTCATCGCCTCGGCCCATCCGTCGTGGGTGAGGCGGTACACCGTCTTCCGGACACGATGTCCTGGCACGTGCGCCCGCTCGCCCGCGACGAGGCCACCTGCCTCGAGCCGGGCCAGCCATTTCGTCGCCGTGGTGCGGCCGGAGTGCGTCGAGGCGGCGATGCCTTCCTGCGTCAGGACGGAGAGCGTCACGGGCTCCTGCGCCGCCGTCGCGGAGAGGTGCGTGAGAATTCGGGTCGAGGTCGAGTAAAACCGCTTCCTCCGGTACCCCCTCGGCACGCGCCCGGGACGGCACGTCGAGCATTTAAGAATATTCGAGGATGGAACATTTGGCAATAGAGAATATTCTCGGATCCGATAACGTTGCCATCGCGGAGCGCAATCCTTTTTCGGGCGCGAGCGCTCGGCGGGCGGATGCGGGCACTCGCTTGGCTTCGCGCGTCCCAGGCGATCCTGTTCGAGGCCTCGATCGTGCCCGCGTTCGTCGGGGCCGCGGCCGCCGTCGGTGCGGGCGCAATGTTCCGGCCGGAGTACCTCGTCCTTATCCTGATGTCCCTCGTCGGAATCCAGGCGGGCGCGAACCTCTTCAAAGGATACTACGAGGGACTCGGCCGCTCCGTTCCGCCGTCCTCTCCGGGCACATGGTTCGCGTTCGACAGCGGCGCGGCGATCGGCCTCACGCGGAATCCGAGGACGGTCCTCCGGGCGGGTGGCGCGTGCTTCGCCGTCGGCGTGGTCACGGGACTCGCGCTGGTCGCAATCACCGCGAACCTGGCGCTCCTCGCCTTCGGCCTCGGAGGCGCGGTCCTCGCGTGGAGCTACAGTTCGCCGCCGCTCCGGCTCAGCTTCCGGGGAATCGGAGAGATCTCGACGTTCCTCGCGTTCGGACCGATCATGACCATCGGAGCGACGGTCGTGTTCGGAGGTGCGGGAATCGAGTCGAGCGTCTTCGCCTCGGCGATCCTCGGATTCCTCGCGGCCGCGATCTCGTTCGCCAGGTACTTCCCGAACCGGGAGGAGGACCTCGCGAAAGGAAAGCGGACCCCTGTGACCCTGCTCGGCGTGCCCCGCGCGCTCCGCGCTTTCCTGGGATTGCTCCTGGCCCCTTACCTTGTAGGCGTGCTGTGGCTCGTGCGGGGCGGCGGCCTCTTCTGGGTGCCCGTCTTAGCCGTGTTCGACCTCCTGATCGTGCGGTCGCTCCCCCGAACCGCCGGCCCGTCGGAGCGGTACGGCCCAGTCATCGCGTGGACGATCGCAGGGCACCTGTTCGTCGGAGCGGCCCTCGTCGTCGGTCTCGCGTTCGGGCTATAGGTTCGCAACGGCCGCGATGAGATAGCCCGCCGTCATGCCTGCCCCGAGCAAGAGCACGGCCTGGATCGTAGCGGCGTTGGCGGGAATGTGCGCCGGGTATTCGCGGTAGTGGGCGCGAAGGACGGACCGGGCCTTCGAGAGAGGGACGACCGCGAGGAGCCCGAGCATGGAGACCCACGGGACGAGTCGTACGGCCGCGAAGACGACAAGCAGGAGGAGCGCCGCGGACACCATCGCCTCGTACAGCTGGAGGGACTTCTCCAAGCCGATCCGCGCGGGAATCGTCCGTTTGCCGCCGCTCGGGTCCGTCTCGTGCTCCGGCATCTCGTTCACCAGGAGGAACGCGGCGATCAGGAGACCAAGCGGGATCGATGTCCAGATCGGCTCTACGGCGAATGCGCCGGTTTGCACGACGTACGACCCGAGGACGACGATGGGACCGAAGACGACGGTCACCGCGACCTCGCCGACGCCGTGATATTGCAGTGCGACCGGGGGCAGCGTATAGAAGACCGCAATCGCCCCGCCGATCCCACCGAGGACGAGCAAGATCCAACCGTTCGGACGGGTGGCCGCCAGGACGAGCCCGAGGAGCGCGGCGGCGGCGAAGAACCCGATCCAGACCCGACGGTGGGCCTCGAACGAGACCGCCGCATCCGGGAGGACGCGGGCGCCCCCCGTGAAGGGGCTCACGAGGTGCGGGGGCAAGTCGTCGACGCCGCGCTTGAAATCGATCGAGTCGTTGCTCATGTTCGTGCCGGCGTGGAGGCACACGACGCCGAGGGCCGTGAGCGCGAGCGCCGCCCCATCGAACGTCCGCGTACGGTCCCAAGCGATTGCGGTCCCGAGCGCCACGCCGACCAGGGACGCCAGGAAGCTGTGCGGCTGCGTCGCCTTGAACCAGGTCCGCAGCGAGGCCATCCTATTCCCAAACCACCTGGTCCCGAGGGAGCACGCGGACCTCGATCAATGTCAGAGGACCGGGACCCGGGTTGACGACCGTGTGCGTCTCGCCCTTCAGGAAGCGCGCGACCGAACCGGCGCCGATGTCGTACGTCGTGCCGTCGGCGATGATTTGGCCGCGGCCCTCGAGGATGTAGAAGATCTGCGTGTACCGGTGCCGGTGCGGCGGCGACTTCACGCCCGGCTCCATGCGCGCGAGCCCCATGAGCATGAAATTGCTGTCCCCGGGCCCCATGATCTTCTTGTCGACGATCCCCGGTCCGATCCCCTTTTCCCACGGCTCGTCCGGGAGGTTTCGCACCACCGCGCCTTTGCCGCCCGCAGTCGGTTCCATCGATCCCCTCGGACCGAGCACACCGCGAGCCTATATCTAGGCGCATGATTACCGGTAACCACATGCCATTGCGGCGGCTGACGATCGAGGTACCTGGAGACCTCCTGATCCGGGAAGGCGTCGTCCCGTCGACGTTCTTCGCGCACAACGAGTCCGTCGAGATCTTGCACGTCTACTCGTTCCAGCCGCGAGAGCGGGTCCTCCTCGTCCGCGTCGTGCGGTCGGGCCCTCCTCGGAGCGTGGACGAGATCATGCGGTCGCGCGAGCGGCTCCGGCGCCGCTACCGTCTGCGGGAGTTCGAGATCCTGCGCGTCGAAGAGGCCGGCCGCGCGTACGTCGCGCTCCTCCGGCAGCGGAATCCCGGCGCGCTCGAGGCGGTCCTCGAAGACCTCGGGGCCGGCGTCACCCCGACGACGCCCACCGTGATCCGCAAAGATTCCGCGACCCTGTCGTTCCTCGCGGATGAGGGGACCGCGCGACGCATGTTCGCGCTGCTCGACGACCTAGGCGTGGGATGGCGGCTCCGAGGCCGGCGGGCGATTCGCCACCCCGCCGCGCTCGGCGACGGGGAACTCACGGCCCGTCAGAGGGAAGTCCTGAGCCTCGCCTGGACCCTGGGATATTTCGACATCCCCGCAAAGGTCGGCCTGGGGAAGCTCGCGGAGCTGACGGGCTTGAGCCGGAACACGGTGAGCCAACACCTCCGCCGCGGACTCCGGCGGATCTTGCGAGAGACGCTCCCGTAGGCTACGACGACGGATGTCACGGAAGTCAGCCGGCGGCCTTGAGCTCGCCGAAGATCCGTAGGTACTCGCGCAGGTAGCGGGTAATGAGGAAATGGCGCCGGACCCGTTCCCGTCCGGCCTTGCCCATCGCCTTCCGTCGGGCGTCGTCGCGGAGCAGCTGGACCGTGCGGTCGGCCGCCTCCTTGACGCTCGACACGAGGTATCCGTGTCGCCCGTCCTTGATCTGCAGGCGGATCCCGCCGACGTCCCCGCCGACGACGGGCACGCGCTTCCACAGGGATTCGCTCACGATCAGTCCGAAGCCTTCGCGCAGGGATTTCGCGAGGGAGACGTCGGTCTCCCGCTGCAGGACATTGACTTCGAGGGCGCCGACCCCGCGGAGGTCCGTCAGCAGGTGGATATCGGGATCCTCGCCGGCGTGCCGCGCGGACCGCTCGAACCAGATCCAGCCCTCCGGATCGTCGCGGGCCATCGACGCGACGAGGACGAGCTGGACCCCGGGCACCTTCTTTTTCACGAGTCGGTACGCATCGATGACGCCGAGCGGATCTTTCCAGGGATCGAACCGTCCGACCTGGCTGATGACGGGCCGCTCGAAGTCGACGTCGAAGCGGGCGAGGATCGAGTCGCGCTCCTCGTCGTAGACGTGACGGTTCTTAGGGCTCACCGGGTCAATCGCCGGCGGGTTCACGTAGATGCGGCGGAAGGGCACGGTGCGGGGGGCGTATTCCGCAGCGCTGAACACTGCCGCATCGTACGCGCGCAGATGCGGTTCGAGGATCTTGATGGCCGACGGGTTGGGGGACGTCAGATCGATGTGGCACCGCCAAAGCCACGCACCATTCCGCTCGCACAGGTTGACGAGTGGCGCCGGCTGCGGGTCGTGGATCATCACGTAGTCGTACTCGTCCGTGAACGTCGATGCGTTCACCTCGTTGAAATGCCGGTACGCCGCGAGCATGTCGGCGGAGAGCGGCGTCTCTGAGCCTTGCAGAGCGTTGTGCATCGCCTTCGTCGCGTTGAAGAACGCATTCGAGCCCGCGAGGACGAACCAGTGCGCGTCGAGCCCGACGTCCCGCTGCAGGGCGACGAGGCTCTGGAGGAGCTCCGCGACACCGCCGCCGTACGCGGTCGCATTGACGTGCGCGACGCGCTTCCCGTTAAGCTTGCTCGCGAGCGCGAGAATCTCCGAGAAGGCGGCGGAGCCGATGATCGCGCGGTAGTCCGACAGCCGTTTCTCCGCGACGTGGACTTCTTCCATGGGCGCACGCACCGCGACGGCGGGAGGAAGGCGAAGATTATTTATCCGTTCTTCCCCGTCCGAACTCGCCTTGGCCCGAGTCGAGTTGCGAGGTCTCGCGAAGGCGTACGACGACGTCCCCGCCGTCATCGACCTTAACCTCGAGGTCAACGACAAAGAGTTCGTCGTCTTGCTCGGGCCGAGCGGATGCGGAAAGACGACGACCCTGCGTTGCATCGCCGGCCTCGAAGAGCCATCCGCGGGCGAGATCTACATCGGCGACCGCCTCGTGAACGACCTGGACCCGAAGCAACGGAACGTCGCGATGGTCTTCCAGAGTTACGCGCTGTATCCGCACATGACCGTGTACAAGAACATCGCCTTCCCCTTAGAGAACGCCAAGGTCGCGGAACGGGAGATCATCGCGCGGGTCAACCGAGTCGCGCGGCTCCTGCAGATCGAGGGCCTCCTGGATCGCAAGCCGAGCCAGTTGAGCGGCGGACAGCGACAGCGGGTGGCGCTCGGACGGGCGATCGTCCGCGAGCCCCATGTGTTCCTCATGGACGAGCCCTTGAGCAACCTTGACGCGAAGCTCCGGGTCCACATGCGAGCGGAGCTGAAGAAGCTCCAGAAGGACCTCGGCGTCACGACGATCTACGTCACCCATGACCAGGTCGAGGCGATGACCATGGCCCATCGCGTCGCCCTCCTCAACAAGGGCGTGCTCCAGCAATATGACGGGCCTCGGGACCTCTACAGCCATCCGGCCAACGAATTCACGGCGGCGTTCATCGGCAGTCCGCCGATCAACCTGATCGACTGCGACCTCGATGGCCGCGGGCAGCTCGACGCCGCCGACTTCCGGATCGATGTCCCAACCCAGTTCGCGGATGCACTGCCGGCGTCGTCCGGTGGACCACTCGTCCTCGGAATCCGCCCCCAAGACGTGCGGGTGAGCCCGACCGAGCCGGCAGAAGCAGACTGCATCGCGGCAGAAATCTACACGACGGAGCCTCTCGGAGACTCGACGATCCTGGACCTGAAGGTCGGGGACAAGCTCATCAAGGTGGTCACGGGCCCGACGTTCGAAGGGGACGCCGGCGCGACGGTTTGGATTCGCTTCGCACCGGAACGAATCCACCTGTTTGACCGGACGACGGGTCGGGCGATCGAGTAACCGCGCATCCGGGGGCCCGATGAACTTCGAGCGGCTGCGGGCCCGTCTCGAGCATGACTTGGATCGGCTCCGCGCGCCGGAGGGGTACCTTCGCGCCGGCTGGCCCCGCTACTTCACCCTGTTCGGCCGAGACTCCCTGATCTCAGCGTGGCAGACCCTCCGATACGATCCCCGAATCGCGGAGTCGACCCTCCGCGTGCTCGCCTCGTACCAGGGACGACGCACGGACGCGCGATCGGAGGAAGAGCCGGGAAAGATCCTCCACGAACACCGGTTCGATCCCGCGTCGCAGAGAGAGCTGCCGGATTGGGGCTTCCCGTACTACGGCAGCGTCGACTCGACTCCCTTATTCCTGATCGTCGCGGACGAATACGTGCAGCACACAGGGGACGAGCGGCTCGCGACGGACCTTTGGCCCGCGTTCCTCCTAGCCCATCGGTGGATGGATGTCCAGGGGGACATCGACGGAGACGGCTTCATCGAATACGAACGCAAGAATCCGCACGGGCTGTTCCACCAGGGATGGAAGGATGGATTAGTCGACCACCTGCGCATCGAACCGCCCGTCGCCATGGTCGAGGTGCAGGGCTATGCGGTCGCCGCACACCGCGCTTTCGCGGCGCTCGCGGAACGCCGCCGCGAGGACGAGATCGCAAGAGAGGCGCGAGCGCAGGCGTCGCGCGTTGAAGACGCCTTGAACCGCAACTTCTGGATCCCCGACGAGGCCTACTATGGCCTGGCCCTCGACGGCGGGAAAAGACTTCGCCGGGCGATCACCTCGAATCCCGGGCATCTCCTGGTCATGGGAGCCGTCCCGAGCGACAGGATAGCCGGACTCGTCTCGCGCCTGTTCAAAGATGACCTTTGGACCCCGTACGGCGTCCGGACGCACGCGACCTCCGAACCGGACTTCGATCCGTACGGCTATCATCTGGGGACGGTGTGGCCTCACGATAACTGGTTCCTGTACCGAGGACTGCTGGCCGCGCGCTTCGATCGGGAGGCGGGGCGCGTGCGCGATGCGCTCCTCCGTGGGTACGAGGAGCTGAAGGGAATCCCGGAGCTCTACGCCGTCGTGGACGACCGCCTCATCAATCTGTCCGCGACGCTTAAAGGGAGCACCCGGGCGAATGCCCTTCAGGCATGGTCAACCGGAGCGCTAATCGACCTACTCGGTGAAGGGGAAGCGCCTAGCCCTTGATCGTCCAGCCAATCATCCCGCGGATGTAGTACCGCTGCAGGAGGGCGAAGATTACGACCGGCACGATCATCACGCTCATCGACGCCGCAGAGAGGATTGCTTGATCACGCTGGTACGGTCCGGCGTCCGACAGCAGAGGCACGAGCTGTGTCCCGACCATTTTGTCCGGCGAGAAAAGGAGGATGGTCGCGAAGAAGAAATCGTTCCAGACCCACATGAATTGCAACACCGCCACCGCCGCGAGGGCGGGCAGCGCCATCGGGAGGACGATCTTCAGGAAAATCCGCAGGTCGGACGCTCCGTCGACCCGCGCCGCCTCCTCGACCTCCGCGGGGAGTGTCTGAAAGAAGTTCCGCATGAAGAGCAGAATCCACGGAATCGCCCAGCTCGAATGGAGCAGGATGACGCCGAGCCAGTTGTCCCATAGGCCCAACTCGATCATCCGCAGGAAGATTGGCACCGCGACCATTTGCTGCGGGACTGCCATGAACAAGACGATCGTCAGGAACAAGTAGTCGCGGATCGGGAAGCGGAATCGGGTAAAGCCGTACGCCGCGAAGGACGCGATGAAAATCGGGATGACGGTCGACGGGATTGCGACGATGAACGAGTTTCGGATGCCCCGCCACATTGGAGTCGAGGGGTCGGTCCACACGGTGACGAAGTTCTTCGCGGTCGGGTTGAACGGATCGAAGACCCACCAGCCGTGCAGGATTTCGTCCACAGGACGGATGGCAGTCATCAGGACCCCAAGGAACGGAAGGAGCCAAAGGAATCCGAGGCCCCAGGCGACGGCGTGGACCGCCACGGTTCGGGGTCGAATCCGAAGTCGGGGGAGGCTCCATCGTCTCATGGTCATCCCCCTACGAATCGGACCAGTCGCAGAAGGAGGCCCAGCGGCCTCCGGCCGCCCCGCGGGCCCACGACCATCCGGTGGAACATGAACGAGGCTACTAGGAGGGTCAACCCGGTCAAGAGCGTCGCGACGACCGCAGCCTCGGGGTAGTTTGTCCTGAGGAAGGCGTACCGCCACATCTGCAGGGCGAGCACGTCCGCCGCGTTTCCCACGCCGCCGTTCGGGCCTGTTGCGGCGCGAACGATGTCGAAGATCTTCAGCTCCCATAGGATGGTCATCGTCACGACGACGAGGGTGATCGGCCGCAGCAGCGGCCACGTGATCTTCCGGAACATCTGCCACGAGGATGCTCCGTCGATCTGCGCCGCTTCGAAGAAGTCCTTCGGGATCGTCGTGAGCCCGGCGGAGTAGATGATCAGGCTAAAGCCCGTCCACAGCCACACGGACCCGAAGATGAGTCCGAAGAGCAAGGTCGACGGGTATTGGGTCCATTGAATCGCCAGAGATTTGATCCCGATGGCCCCGAAGAGCTGCGGGACGATCCCGGACTTCTCGTCGAACAGGTACCGCAGGATGATCCCGCCGACAATGAGGGGCGTGACCATCCCGAGGAACACCATCGACTTTACGACGGACGCGCCCCGGACCTTCTGGAGCGTGAGGGCGAGGAACAACCCGGTAAACAGAGTCATCGGGAGGTGGATGGCGATCCACAGGAGGTTGTTGATCAAGGTCCCGAAGGGAACCTGTGTGTCTCTCAGGTCGATCGTCTCCGGCCGGCCGAGGACGTTCCCGTAGTTGTCGAAGCCGACGAATCCGCCGGTGCTGGGGCCGACAAAGCTCAGGGCGAGCGTCTGGAGGACCGGGTAGACGACGAGGACGATCAGGAGGACCGTCGCGGGCACGAAGAACAACACGCGGGTCAAGGGAGTCGAATAAAAGGAGAGGGGACGCTTGGCGCGCCCCCTTCGAGCTCGCCTCATGCGGCCGCTTGGATGTTCGCGAGGACGGTGTCGAGGGTGCTCGGGTCCGCCCACAGCGCCTGGAGCTGCGCCCAGAACGTCGTCTGGAACGTGCCTCCCTTCGTGTCGTCGAGATCCGAGAGCACTTCCTTGCCGGTCAAGAGCGCCGCGATCGATGCATCCAAGGGCGGATATGCGCTCGAGGGCACCCCGGTGACCGTCGCGATGTGCCCGCCGACCTTCACCTGCTGCGTCTGCGCCGCGGCGCTGCCGAGGAACGCGGCGAGCCGCTTCGCGGAGTCGAGCTGCGTCGCGTACTTCGGCACGAAGAAGTAGTCCGCCGCGAACACGATCCCTTGCGTGCTCACGCCTCCCGGGAGAGAGAACACGCCTATGTCCGCCGGGTTGGGGACCATCCCCGTGATCCAGCTGCCCATGAAGTAGAGGGCGTAGTCTCCGGCCCACCACTCCGTCACCCCGGTGTCCCACTGCCGCGGAGCGCTCCAGCAGCCGTTGGCGCACACGACGCCCGGGGTCAGGGTCGGCACGAGATAGTTCGCGAAGATGTCGTGCACCCGGGTATCCGTCCAGGCGAGCGTTCCGTTCATGAGCGCCCGGTGCATGCTAGGCCCGCCGTACGTCGCGATGAAGTGCTCCACGACGTCGGAGAGGGGCCAACCCACGCCATCGCCGCTGATGATCGGCTGGTTCGTCACGAGTCCGCGCGACTCGATGTCGGCCAAGAGGGCCTCGAAGCCGGCGAAGGTCGTCGGCGCTTGCAGGTTGCTCGCCGTGAAGAACGACTTGTTGTACCAGAAACCGGGCTTGACCTTCCCCGTGTACGCGCCGCCGTAGAGCTTGCTGCCGTCCTTGAGCGGGTCCAAGGCGCCGGCCACGTAGTTTGACTGCGTGATCGTCGACGCGAGGTCCGCGGCGTGTCCTTGGGCTCCGTACTGCTTGACGAAGGAACTCGGCATGAAAATCAGATCGGCGGGGGCCCGGCCCGCGGCGAACCAGTTCGGCAGGACCGATTGAAGATCCTCTTGCCGGGTCGTGATGTATTCGTAGTTGATGCCCGTCTGATTGTGGAACAGGTTCAGGACCGGCAGGAATTTGGCTTTTTCCGGGCCCGCCCAGGGACCGATGACGCGGAGCGTCGGTGCCGTCACGGTCGGAGTCGACACGTAGTACACGGTCAGCGCCGTGACGGCGTTGGTCACAACCAGGAGCACAATCAGGACCGCAAGCATTCGGCCCATCTTCCGCGGCGGCGTGTAATCCGTGCTCCCGCCAGGCGCACCCGAACTCGATAATCCAGCCATGTCGCTCTCCTCCCTAACCCCGCGGCGGATAGCGGTTTTGCGGTAAAAAGGTTCGGGCGCCTCGCCGCCGGAGCAGCGAACACAACGCCGAGTCGGAGTCCTCACAACGCTAAAATAGACCGACGCACGCATCGGCGAGTCGGCGATGCCGGAGATCCGGAAGGACTACGCGACGGACACGTGGGTCGTGTTCTCCGCCGCGCGCTCCCGCCGTCCGGGCGCGTTCCGAAACGCGAAAGCCTCGACGCCGAAGGAGGACTGTCCTTTTTGCGTCGGCCACGAGGCGATGACCCCGCCCGAGGTCCTTGCGTACCGGGACCGCGGCCGGAAGGACGGACCGGGGTGGCGCGTTCGGTGCGTACCGAACATGTTCCCTGCGCTCGAGGCTTCGGGGGATGTGCGGCGACACGAAGACGGTCTCTTCGTGAGCGTCGATGGCGTCGGGGCCCACGAGATCATCGTTGAGTCGCCGGACCACGACGGCCACATGTCGACCCTCGAGGACAAGCAGGTCGCAGAGGTCCTGCGGGCGTACCGGGACCGATATCGGGCCCTCGCCGCGGATCCGAGGGTCCGTTACGTCCTCATATTCAAGAACCACGGAGAGCGCGCGGGCGCATCGCTCTCTCATCCGCACTCCCAGGTCGTCGCGACCCCGATCGTGCCGCTTCGGATCCTGGACGAAATCGAGGGCGCCCGAGCGCACCGCGCCTCCGGCGCGGGTTCCTGCCTCTACTGCGACGTCGTCGCGAAAGAACGGGAAGCGCGTCAACGGATCGTCGCGGAGGACGAACGGTTTGTCGCGCTCTCTCCGTACGCCGCGCGGTTCCCCTTCGAGACGTGGATCCTGCCGAAAGACCACACCGGCGCATTCGAGTCGATCCCGGATGCCCATCGGCTCGTGCTCGCCCGGTTCCTGAGAGACATCTTGAGCCGGATAGACCGGATCCTCGACGACCCGTCGTTCAATTACTACATTCACACGGTCCCCCGGGAGGACGACGGTGCCTTGTATCACTGGCACCTCGAGATCACCCCGCATCTCACGGAGACCGCTGGCTTCGAACGCGGGAGCGGCTTCTACATCAATCCCGTCGTTCCCGAGGACGCCGCGGCTATCCTGCGAGGCGAGGTCCGGTGGAGCGAGCAGGCGCACTGAGCCGGCCCGATATCACTTAACTAAAGGGTGCGACAGGTCTCAATCGACGAGGTGCGGAGCGCGCTGCGATTCCGGCCCCAGAACGGATCCGCATGGAGCGCGACTCCGCACATCTTTGACGGAGCGCTTCGATGAACAGAGCGCATTGGAGAAGCCCGTGTCGACCGACGGGTCAGTAGATTCGAGTATTGTCGTCGGGAGGATCCGGCGCGGCTTCATGGGGGGCAGGGTCGAAGGCCGGATCGGGCTGCGGGTCCGAAGGGGGATCGGGGGCCGGATCGGGGGATGGAGCGGGGGCAGGCGGTGCCCGGCGCCACGCCCAGACACTCAGCATGAGAGACGCTGCAAGGAGCGCCAAGCCACCGACGAGGACGATGATCGCCAGGAGCGTTCCCTCCGTTTTCAGGCCGACCACGACCAAGTCGACATGGACCTGGAGTCCTAGCCGCGTCGGGGAGTCGACCGCGACGACGTGGTACTCCTTGGACCCCGCCAGATTCATCTCGAAAACGATGCTCGTACCGCTCTGCTCGAAAAGGGGGGCGGCTGTGTTCGAGCCGTCGCGGAACGACACATACCCGGCATCGTCGAAGACGTAAACGTCAAAGGAGCGACCCTGAAGCTCGGACAGGTTCCCGGTCAACCGCCCCGTCCCCAGGATGCCGAACTCGAAGTGGTAGTACGTCCCGTCGGGAACCACGACGTCCTGGGACGTCCGTACGGGCTGGGCGGCCCCGAGGATCGTGAGCGATCCCACGAGGATCTGCAAGGCGGCGATTGCAACCAGGAACTTGATGCGCTTCACGGGTCCGTCTCCTCGTCCCGTCCTCGGACGTCCATGGGGAGGCGGCTGGTTCTCCGCATTGAGAGACCGGCGTGGCTTTCATTCCTCGTGTCGAGCATTTGTTCACATCACGAAAAGTCGTCGGGAGGTCGCGCGATGATGACCGAGATGTTGTCGGTTCCGCCGCCTTTGTTCGCGAGAGCGACGAGGATGTCGCACGCGGTCTGCGGGTCGCTCGCCTCGACGACGACGCGTTGGATGTCCTCGTCTTCGACGTGATTGATGAGGCCGTCGCAGCACAGGAGGACGTTGTCCCCGGCCTCCATCGTGAGGCATCCGATGTCGGGGGTCACCTCCTCGTACACCCCGAGGGCCATGGTGATCACGTTCTTCCTCGGATGGTGCCGCGCCTCCTCGGGCTCGAGCTCCCCTCGATCGACCATCTCCTGCACGACCGAGTGGTCCCGGGTCACCTGGCAGATTTCTCTCGCATTCACGATGTAGATCCGGGAATCCCCCGCGTTCGCGACATGGAGAATTCGGCCGTCGGCGATGGCGAGGCTCAGCGTCGTCCCCATCCCTTCACACTCCGGATGGCGCTGAGCCTCTGCGATGATCGCCTGATTGGCGAGCCCGATTGCGATCTGGATTGCGCGGTAGTACGATGCCCGCGGGATGTCACTCTCACTCGTCAGAAGCGGCAGGAGCGTGCGCGCGATCGTCTGCACGGCGATCCGGCTCGCCACGTCCCCGCGACGGTGGCCTCCCATCCCATCGGCCACGATCAAGAGCATCCGATGTCGCGGTGCGGACAGGAACGCCGTCCGGATCTCGATCGCGAGGATGCTGTCTTCGTCGACGGGCCGGACCCTCCCGACGTTCGTCGCAAAGCCGAGCCTCCGGTGGGAGGAGCGGACGACGGTCTCGGTCATCTTCGCGGACGTCTCCTTTCCCAAAGCGGTTCGCTTCATCGTCATCGTCTCCCGGCCCCGCGGCCCCCTCTGAACGCGATTGTCATGTACGGGCCGCGGCCCGGTTTGTACACGAGGGCGACGACGTCTCCGTCCGTGAGCCGCTGTCGCTTGAACCCGGGGATCGGTTTGTAGGTCCGCCCGCCGTCGTGCGACATGGCGGTCCCGTTCAGGCTCCCCAAGTCCTCGATCCAACAACGGCCCTTCGGGTCCCGCAGGATTCGCGCGTGGTGCTTCGAGAGGTAGCGTTCGGAATCGAGGATCCCGATCTCGGGCGGGTGTCCGAAGCCTCGCTTCGTGCAACTCTCGTCGCATGACTTGTGGTCCCGGCCGATATCCATCTCCTTCTTGACGCGGCACTTCTTCCCGAGCACGACGAGGTGGGGAAACTCGGGAGGCTCCGCGGACCCTCCCTTGATTGCCTCGGTCATGTCCTGTGCGGTCGGAAACCGTTCCTTTGGATCGAATCTCATCGCCTTCGTCACAACGTCGGAGAGCTCGGGCGCGACGCTGGGCTGGAGATCGCGCGCGGATCGGAACAATTCCACGCCGCCTCCCGCGAGTTGCCTCATGGAACCTTGCGGGTCCTGCGCCGTCAAGAGGAAGAAGAGCACCGCACCCACGCTGTACAAGTCACTCGCCGGCGTCGCCTCTCCGAGGTTCTGCTCGGGCGCCCCCCAGCCGGGCGTGTAGATGACCGTGCCGGATCCCGTGAACTGATGGAACTCCTTCTTCGCCGCGCCGAAGTCGAGCAGTACCACCTCTCGGCGAGCGTCGAGGATGATGTTCTTCGGCTTGACGTCCCGGTGGATCACGTTTCGCGCGTGAAGGTAGGAGAGGGCTTCGAGGAGCTGGAGGACGCATCGGGTCGCGGTCGCAGGATCCGCCGGCGTGTCCCGGAAGCGTTCCGCTAGCGTATCGCCTTCGAGTTGTTCCTCGACGAGACAGAAGGGCCCGAGGTTGGTCCCCTCGTCGATGTACCGCACGACCCTCGGGTGGCCGGGGGAACTCAGGCTCTTGAGGATCTGGGCCTCGATCCGGAGGCGTTCCTGGGACTGGGCGAGATCCGTCCCGCTCGCTTCCTTCACGACGACGGGCTGCCCGCGGGGGGACTTGCCGAGGTAGATGGTCGACATCCCTCCGTCCGTGAGCTTGCTGACGACTTGATAGCGACCCTTCCGGCCTTTCAACGTGCACGGAAGGGAGAGCGTCATACGGTCCGCAGGCCTATCTCATCACAAACTGCAGCTTCACCAGCTCGGCGACGTCGAGCTCGTCGGCATCCTGAAGTTCGTTCCGGCCCGTGCCGGTGATGAGGATTCGGGAGGTGCCGCGGAGGAGCCACGTCTTGTTCACGCTCGCTTTCCGTTGGACCATCGTCTTTCCGTCCTCGACGAAGAACTTCTCGCCCTCCTGGAAGACCGTGAGGTGGCCCCGCGAAATCTCGTTGGCCTTGTCCGGATCGCCGAGGAATTTCTCCAGATCTGCGCGTCCAATCAGCCACTGCGACGGGGGAATGGGCTGCTCCGTGCTGTCGGGAAAGATCAGGTATCCGGACTTGGGCTCCTCCGCCGGGGGCTCCTCTTGCGTGTCCGTTGCGTCGGCCATGCCTTCGCCCTCCATGTCAGCCGACTCGGGTGGGCCGTGGTCCTCGGGTTCCATCGAGTCGCTTCCGAACGCCGGTTCATCCGATAGATCGGACCCGCCCAGCTCCGCACTCGGCGTTGAATCGAGGGCCTCTTCGTCTTCATTCGGTGCTGAGGGAGCAGCCTCGTCCTCCGAGGGAATCGGGGCAATCTGCGGTCCCGACTCCAGGCTCTCGGTCTCGATCCTGCCGCCGCACGCATCGCAGAATCGCGCGCCTTCCCGGTTCTCGCTCCCGCAGTCTGAACACTTCGCCACGGTCATCACCGCTTCGGTTTCTTCTTGCCGATGATCGTCGTCGCCTGGAGGAAGTCCTTCTTGGCGGACTCGCTCAGCTGGAGGCCGCTCCGCGCCACGGTCGCCTGGGCGTCCCGCATTGTCGTCACGACCTCGCTCAGGGCGGGGTTCGCACGGACCGCGGCGGCGGCGCCGGCATCGGTCGAGAGGGTCCGCATGATCTCCTCGGCCTTCTGGAGCGCCGACGGCTCTTTCGTCTGAACGGCCCTCTGCAGCAGGACGGTGGCTTCCGCCGAACTCAAGAGCGTGCGCGGGTACGGATTCGCCTCCGTATTCCAGAGCCTCGGGTCGTCGGTGAACGCCACCTCGACGTCCTGCGTCACTTCGACCAGGGAGAATCGAAGCAGGGTCGCCTTCCCCGCAGGCCGGGCCGGGATGCCCATGCGGAACACGAGCGTCTGCTCTTCGCCCGCGATCAGGTCTCGGAGCGGGACTGTGAAGGCGGTCCCATCGAATCGCGGTCGCGGCAGCCGGTTCAGGACAGGCCTCACGCTGTACGCATCGGCCAGCTCCGAGCCGGGCATGATTGAGACCTTCAATTCCGGATTCGAGACGATCGTCCCGGCCATCTGGGCCGCCTGCTCCTGGAAGATTTGGGGGAGGTTGCCTCCGGCATCGGTGATGTGGTGCCACAGCCCACCGGCCGCCTCCGCGACCTTCTCGAGGAGGGTCTCGTTGTAGTCGGTTCCAATGCCAATCGTTGTGATCGTGATGCCCGCCTCTCGCATCTGTTGCGCGAGGGTGACGAACTCCTTGCTGTCCGTCCGGCCGACGGTCGGATTGCCGTCCGTCAGGAGGATGACCCGCTTCACGGTCCCGGCTTCCAGGGAAGACTGCCGCGCCTGGGTGAACGCGGCTTCCAGCGCGGCGTACATCGCGGTGAGGCCGCTGACGGAGATCGCCTTCACCGCTGCCGCGAGCTCCCGGGAGGTTCCGACCGGGGACATGGGAAGTTGGACCGTCGCTTTGTCCGAGAACGAAATGATGGAGATATGGTCGGTCGGACGGAGCTGCTTGAGGAGCCCCAAGGCGGCCGCCTTAGCCTGTTCGATCTTCTCGCCGTCCATCGAACCGCTCGAGTCGATTGCGAGGCAAATGCCGCGGTTTCGTGCCGCGACGATGGCGGCCGACGGCGTCAGGTCGACGGCAACGTACACGAATGTACCCGTGTTCGGCTTCAGGCTCGAACGATTGACGGTGCACTTCATTGCGAGCGGCGATCGCTTCTGAGGTCGGTTCTGGGGCTCCATCGCTTGTCGCATCTTTCCACCCTAGAGCCGGGCGATGGCGGGGCGGCTTTCTTAGCTCTTCCGACCCCGTTTTCACGGAATGATTTTCACGTCACCGAGCCGCGATCGGAGCTGCGGTTTGAGGGACTCGTGGCGCGATTCACGCGAGTCCAACTTGCCTCATGAGGCCTACGAGGTCGTAGAAGAGCCGCTCTTCCGTGATTTCCCCCTTCTCGTTCCACGTGGCCACCGTACAGAACTCCACATGGAAACTCTTCCCAGTCGGCGGGATGACCTTTCCGTCCGCGGTCTTCATCGGTCCCTTCATCGTGCCGGAGAATTCCGCGATGGAGCACGTGTGCGTTCCTTTCTCGTTGGCGAACAGAATCTTGTACGGGCGGTTGATTAGGTGGTTGTCGGGGAAGGTCTTGAAAAATTCCTTCGCCTCGACCTCGTGGTTGTGTCGTCCCCGCGTGGGCTCGGGCTGGCCGGGCCAGTAAACGGCGGTGTCCTCGGCGTGTCGCCTCCGGAACACAGGCCAGTCCTGCTTGTTCCACGCATCGTCCAGAGTCGTCATCAACTCAATGAGCTCTTGTTGTTCCATGCCGAACCCCTATCTCCACATCCATCGGGCCCTCAATAACTCTGGCATTCCGTGCCACGCGGAGCCAATCCCGGGGCTGAGCGGAAGACGCGTGGGCGCGGGCCCGACCCGTGAGATGGGTTTCCGAGCTCGTCCACGGCGCATTCATATCCGAGTCGCTCCGTGTCCGGAGCTAGGATGGACCCTGCTCGCCGCCGCGAGGTCGCTGGATGGGTCATTGCAGGCGGTGCGGGGCTTTGGATGGTCGGGAAGATCCTCCTGCTGAGCTTGCCGCTCGCGGCGGCTCAGAAGTCGGTCTCGCAGGCCGCCATGGTGGCCGCGGCGTTTGCATCCGAAGGATTCGGATCTGTGCTCCTCGCAATCGGATTGCTCGCCTTCGAGGGCGCAACGTCCGATCTCTGGATCCCCAGTCCCCGTAGCAAGCCGTCGTCCGCGGGAGCCGTGACTCGAAGACCCGGATGGATCGCGAGAGCCAGTTTCATCGTCTCTTCGATCCTCAACTTCGCGACCGCGAGAGAAGCGAGTACATCGGGAACCTCTGTTTCCGTAGGCATGGTCGGGAGCTGGATGTTGTCTGCGATCTTCCTCGCGTTGGGCTGCTTCGCGTATGAGACGTTTGTGCGGAAGCTCACCCGCGTGACGGCCAGCCTGGCTTTCCCGCGGGCCGCAGGGCTGCGGAGGTACTCGGTCATCAACGTCCTCGGGGTTTCCCTCCTTTCGGGGGCCGTCTTTTCCGGGGCCGGCTTTCAGTCCACATTGATCGGAGCGCTCTCTTATTTTCTGGTTGGAATCGTCATTCCAATCGTCGGGATCATCGTTTCGGCGTTCTTGGTCAGAGATGGCCTTCGATTCGGGAGCATCGGACGCGTCGAAGGCGTCGCGGATGTAAACTCGTTCCTGAGCGCGAGCGCGCGCTCCCGACCCCCCGGTTCAAACGCGACCAGCTGGTCGTGCTATCTGGTGGAGCGACCCGAGGTCGTGCATCGGAGGGTACAAGCTCGACTCGTGTCGAGCGGATTCCGAATCACCGCGAACGTCGCGCCGCACGGCCTAGCTGCGGAGGTGCGACCGGTCAACCTCATGATTCTCATCGTCCTGGTCGTGCTTTTCTGGCCCGGGGCGATTCTCTACTACCTGATTCGGAAGAGGAATGCCGCCACGGTCGGGATTAAGGACATCGGCACCGGATCCTACGTGGTGGTCGACGCCGAAGGGGGGAAGGCCTCGGACGTCCTGCGCCTCGCCATCGCGAGCCTGACTCTCGCCCCTGCTCCACCAGGCGCAGCCTCTGCGCCTCCGGCCCCGGACTGACCCGGACCTGCGCCGCCATGTCCCTCCCAGGATCCCGAAGGACGTGGGATCGGGCTACTTCTTCGAGTATCCGCTCTGTTTGCTGTATGTACGGTGGTCCCAGAGGTAGAGGACCCAGATTCGTGCGCCTCCGGGTTCGCCGATCAGCGAGTAATAGCCTCGCCACCGGTCAGCCAGTTCAAACCGAAACAGGTTCGGTATGTCGGGTCCGTAGTCACGAGTGAGGACATCCGGCCAGCAATCCCTTGCGACAGGGTCACCGGCGGTCAAAGGGTTCGCCCACGAGCGTGTCTCGAATGTGGTGAGGCTTTTGAGCTTCGCCTTGGCTGAGCGCTTCTCGTTGTCATTTCCCTCCTTCGCCAAGCGGAGCCACTCGTCGCATACAGGGGAGGCTTCTACGGCGTATTCGAAGCCGAGCAGCTTGGGCTTGGCCAAACGGACCGCCTACGCGCCTCGCAGCCGAGCGCGCGGCGCGGCGGAGGTGCGAATCCAGAGCACCTTGCCGCCAGGGCCCTCGTCGTATACCATCTCGTGGTCGGCCATGTACTCGAGGCCCTCGTCTAGGAGCGGCTGGGCGATCCGGTTCCCTAGAGCCTGCCGAATCTTGTATCGCGTCATAGGCACGGCCTCTTTTCGGAGGACTTCCTCGATTGCCTTAAGAGTCGCCACGGTCGGCCCCTTCGGCGCTGTAAGCGAGGTCGAAGACGTCACCGGTACAGGATAAGGCTGCGATAGTATATTAACTCATACATTAACGAATCCGTTATCGTGGCGCAGCCATACCCCACGATGCTCGGCTCCGGCGTTTCCCAGTCATGTCGCGTCCATTGGATGCATCCCTTAGAGAGGGACGAGTTCACCTTGCCCTCGTCCATAAGTAGGGGCGAGTCCGAATGCGTGGGCCAGGATTCGAACCTGGGAACCCCTTCGGGAAGGGATCTTGAGTCCCTCGCCTTTGACCGGGCTTGGCTACCCACGCGCGTTCGCGGAGATGCCCGGCCCCGTAAAACCTTTCCTCCCGTGTGACGCTCGACGATCAGGGAAGGCTTTTTCCGCGCCACCGACTTGCGGCCCGAGAGGGTCTGATGGTCCAGTATTTCTCGGAGGCGTTCTTCGACGAGGTCGCGAACCGACTCAATGTGGATCCGGAGTGGGCGAAGAAGGCTTCGACCGTGACGACGAAGATCGTGCTCACGTGCACGGACCGGAACGCGTCGTTCCTGCTCGACATCGCCAACGGCATGGTGAGCGCCGCGCCTGTCGCCCCGGACGTCCCCGCCGAGTTCAAGTTCGAGGGCACGTACGATGCATGGACGCAGCTTGGCAAGGGGGAACGGGATTTCCAAGGGCTGGTGCTCGGCGGCCGAATCCGGTTTCGAGGCTCCATGCCGAAGGTCATGGCGCTCACCGGTCAGCTGAATCGCATCACGCAGGTGGCGCAGCAGGTCCCGAAGGAATTCTAGCGACACGCCGAAGGACGAGCGTCGCGACAAAGGCCGACGCGAGTTCGAGACAACCAAGGACGGCGGCGGTGCCCACGAAGACGAGAGTCCAGGGCTCGCCGAGGACCACCGACACGTTGTCCGGGCTCGCCCCGACGAAGTGATTGTAAAATCCATACGTGAACGATGCGGCCATGAACGCCGCGATGAGAGCGGCCGCCAGCGCGGGCCGCGATCGAAACAATCCGAGGGCCGCGACGGGCCCCACCCAAATCACGGCGACGATGAACGCGAGATCGAATCCCGCCGGGAGGATCTGGAGTGCGGCATGGGACGCGGCATGGACGATCGTCACCGCGAGATGCATCACGACGAGCCCAATCAGGATCGAGCCGAGACGCTCCACCCCCTCACGCCCTCCTGACAGGAAACCCTTCGGCTCTCATCGTCGCGACGACCTCATCGAGGCCCTGCTCGCAGGTCGGGAAGGCCGGACGCCATCCGAAGTCCTGCCGGAAGCGAGCGTTCGACGTCGCGAACGATGACCGGAGGAGCTCGGCCGTGTAGCGGCCGAGAGCGAGGCGCGCGATCCATGCGGGCATCTGCGTCGGTGGGGGTGCGCCCAGCCTCGTCGCGATGCTCCCGAGGAAATGCGCGAGGGCGACCGGACGATCGTCGACGACATGCCACACGCCGCTCCGGGGCGACTCGCTCGCCGCGACGAACGCGGCGGCCACATCGTCGGCGTGGACGACGGACCAGACCGGGGACGTCCCCCGAATCATGGCGGGCCTCCCGCGGGAGAGCGCTTCGGCCATGACGCGGGTGTGCCAGGCGTCGGCGCCGTAGAATCCGCCGCACCGGAGGGTCGCGGCAGCGAACCCGTGGCGGGCCCCGGCCCCGCGGGCAATCCGCTCGGCTTCCAAGGCGGACGCGAGCACCGGATCGGACACCGCGGGGGCGTCCTCGTCGAACGGCGATCCGTCGGGATTGCGGACGGCCCAGACGACGCTCTCCTGCACGTACGCCCTGGCGTGCACCCGCGACGCGGCCTCTGTGAGGGCCTTCGTCCCCTCGATCCGAATCCGATCGTTTTCGGCCCAATCTTTCGGAGACGTCCGCAGCTTCGTCGGAATCTTCGTCGCCGCTCGAATCACGACCTCGGCGCCCTCCGCGGCCCGCGCGAGCCCGTCCGGGTCGAACAGGCTGGCTCGACGCGGTTCACCTCCGAGGGAGCGGACGACCTTCGCGCCCGCGTCATCGCGGACCAAGCCGACGGCATGGTGGCCTCGTTCGGCGAGCCGATGCACAAGCCTGCGGCCCAGGACGCCGGTCGCACCGGCCACGAAGACGTTCACGGTCTCCGCCCAGTCCCGCCGTTCGCGGAGGCGGCGACGGGAAGCATCGGAGGCGATCCACTCGAGGCGAGGAGCGCGTCGACCCGCCTCGTGAACGCGACGCTCGCGAAGGCGCCGATGACCCCGCCGACGGCGAACAGGAGCGGGAACCAAGCCGGATTCGCCGCAATTCCGCCCGTCATCGCGACCACGGGCCCGCCGGCGAAGAAGCCGCCGAGGACCCCGCCCGCGATCCCCAGGAGCGGCGTCGTCACGCGCCGCGCGCGCTCGGACGGATAGCGCCTCACGATGAAATCAATTAGGGCGGCGGGGACGAGGATCAGCGCGAGGCCGAGCGACAGGGAGGCGGGGTCCGGCGGCGAGCCCATCAGCGCGTCCACCAGGGTGACGTCGATCGTGACGACGGTCAGGGTCGCGGTCGCGCCACCCCACCACGGTACGAGGCGCGCAGCGGACAGCGCGACGAACGGGAGCAGCGTCGCGAACAGCATCCCGACGACGCTCCGTTGCCACACCTCCGGCAGGAACGCCGGCTTCGTGAATCCCGGATAGGTGAAGACCCAGGTGAAGCCCCAGAGCGCGTAGAAGAGCGCGACGAATGCGACGGGCATGGCGGCGTACAGCAGCGGCCGGACCTTCGGGACCGCGGTCGCCCAAAAGGCGGGCGCCCGCGCGAGCACCACGAGACCGGACACGAAGCCGAATCCGGAGACGACCATCCCGTCGATCAGGAGGACGTGCGGCGGGCTTAGCGCGTCGTCCACCCCGTACGTCGCGTGCCACCACGTGTCGAATCCGCCCGCCACGAGCTGCATGACCAGGCCGACGAGCGCGACGCGGATCCCGATCCGAAGGGTCCGAGGCGGCACGGGTCCCAGGAACTGCATGAAGACCGCGCCGAACGCCGAGGCGAAGGCGACGGCGAGGCCGCTGTACAGGACGGTATGGGGCGGCGTCCAGAACACCTCGACGAGGCGGCGGATGTGCCACCGGATGTCCCAGTCCCCGCCGGTCATCTCGATGAGAATCGCGAAGCCGCCGATCGCATGGGCGAGGGCGAACAGCGAGTATGCCGTCCGCGGCGTGAAACGAAGGACCGCCATGCCTGCTCGCGGGCCGTATGCATCGCGGCTTTGTGAATCTGGCGGCCCCGCCGGCGTGCGAATCCAACCATTAAATACCGAGGGTCCCATCGTCTCGCGAGAAGGCCAATCGGGAGAATCGCCTTGGTCGATTTTGAACTCACGGAGGAGCAGCGGCTCCTTCAGAAGACGGCCCACGAGTTCGCCGAACGGGAGATGCGGCCGGTCGCCCTCGAGTACGACAAGAAGGGCGAGGTGCCGTGGGACATCATCAAGAAGGCGCACGCCCTCGGCCTCGACTCTGCGTTCATCCCCGAGGCGTACGGGGGCGGCGGGATCGACTCGACCTTGACGCACGTCATCGTGATGGAGGAGCTGAACTGGGGCTGCGCGGGCATGGCGACGGGCCTCATCGGCGCCGGCCTCGCGTACCTTCCGATCATCCACATGGGGACGGAGGACCAGAAGAAACGGTTCTTGACGCGCTTCACCGGGCCGGAGGCCCGCCTCGGCGCGCTGTGTCTCACCGAGCCGGACGCAGGCAGCGACGTGGCGAACATCTCGACGACGGCCGTCAAGAAGGGCAAGGAGTGGGTCCTGAATGGCGTGAAGCGCTTCATCACGAACGGCGGGATCGCGGATTTGCACATCGTCTTCGCGACGACCGACAAAGAGCGCGGGTATTTCGGGATCCGTGCGTTCGTCGTCGAGCACGATACCCCGGGCCTGAAGATGGGAAAGGTCGAGGACAAGATGGGCGTCCGGGCGAGCCATACGGCCGAGGTCATCCTGGACGACTGCCGCATCCCCGCGGACAACATACTCGGCTCCGACGAAGGCACGGCGTTCTACGGGGCGATGAAGACGCTCGAGTCGTCTCGGCCGCTCGTCGCGGCCGGCGCGGTCGGCATCGCGCGCGCGGCGTACGAGTACGCGCTCGAGTACGCGCGGAGGCGGAAGGCGTTCGGTTCGCCGATCGCGAAGAAGCAAGCGATCGCCTTCATGCTCGCGGATATGAAGACGAAGATCGAGGCGGCGCGCCTGCTTGTCTGGCGGGCGGCGTGGATGCTCGATCAAGGGATGCCGATGAACAAGGAGGCGAGCATCGCGAAGCTCCTCGCCGCCGACATGGCGATGGAGGTAACGACGGACGCGGTGCAAATCCTCGGCGGCGCGGGCTACATGAAGGACGAGCCCGTCGAGAAGTGGATGCGGGACGCGAAGATCTTCCAGATCTGGGAGGGCACATCGCAGATCCAGCGGCTCGTCATCTCGCGCGAGGAGATCGGCGAACTCTAGGGCGCTCGCGGCGCCTCGACCGAGGCGGGTTCCTCGACGAGGGACTTTAACTGCTTGCGTTGGTCGCGCGCCAAGTTGAGGTACTCGGCGAACTCCTCGTCGCTCATCGAGAGCAGCTTGGCCAGGTGCTGGACGTATTGCTTCACGAAGAAGTCGACGTCCTCGAGACCGGCAATCAATTCGGACCGTTCCGCGTTCTCGCCGATCGCCTCCATCCGCTTCTCGGTGTCCACGATCGCCGACACGACCTGCGGATCTTGACGCATCCGGATCCCGATCTTCTCGAGCGCCTGGAGCGCCTCGGTCGTCTTCGCCTCGGCGTACGCGGACGGGACGCTTTCGCCGTGGGACATGTTGAAAATCTCCGCGGTGGCCCGGTAGTACGTCTCGATGAAGTGGTCTACGCGCTCCTCCCGCGCCACCTCGACCATGCCCGCATCGCGGAGCTTGCGGATGTGATGGTAGATGGCCTGCGGCGTCAGGTTCAGCTCGCCCGCGATCTGGCTGACGGTCATTTCCTTCGCCCGGAGCAGGTAGATGACCCGCCGTCGAGTCTCGTCCCCGAGGAGCTGGAACGCCTCCGGGTCTTTGATGAGCTTGAAGGCCTTCATGGTCGCCTCGGTACAATACATATTTGTTGATGTTAATAATCGTTTCTGTAACTGAAACAGATGCTTTATTAACTACCGTTTCTATCACCCAAACATGCGTTATAATAAGAGAAACAGGAAGTTTGGAGGCGCAGGCGAGACTGCCCTCGAAGCCACGACCGCACGGGAGGGCGCCATCCGGGCGAGCGTCCTCGTGGCCGCGAACCCGTGGGTCCGGAGGTGGGCGCTCTGATCGGCATCAGCTCGTTAGACTGGCTCCCGACGTCGGTCCCGCGCACGAGCCCGCCGGGGCACGAACGGTATCTTCGCGCCGAGCTCGGGCCGGACCTCGTCGCGCGGCTCTCCCCCTCGCCCGGAGCGAAAGCCGCCATGGAATCCGATTGCTCCGACGACTCCCCCGAGCGCGGGCTTTTCGCGCGCGTGGCCCGCGCCTTAGCCTCGTTCTTCTGAATTCCCGTCGTCACGCTTAAGCCGCGCGTGCGCCCTCGCGCGCCTGTGTCCCTCCCGATGCCGACCCCGGTCCCGATCCCGGAGCCGCTTCGGCTGCCTCGTGGGAGCGTCCGCGGCGGCATCGCGATCCTCGTCGCCGCGACGTACGGGTATCTACTCGTCCTCGGGATTATGGTCCCGAGCGTCCTCGTCAACGCCGTCGTGGTCGTCGTCGCCTTCTTCTTCGGAAGCCATGCCACGACGCCCGCGCCGCAACCTCCGGGGCAGCCGCCCCCGCGTCGACCCCGGATCGTCCGCGGCCTCCTCCTCCTCGGGTTCCTGGCCCTCGCGGGCTGGTTCCTCGCGCACAATCCTTCCCCGTCGGGCGTTCCGAAGGAGCTGACGGCGGTGCTCGAGGTCCTTGCGGGCTACGTCGCCGGGTATGTCGTCTCGTGGCTCGTGCACCGTCGGGCGCATACCAGCTCGCTCCGGCGCCGGTTCGCGACGTTCTTCCGGGACGTCACCGCCATCGGCGCCCTCGCCCTCACCGGCTTCATCTGCTACGCGCTCGCGACGAACCTGGCGAGCGCCTTCGCGGGCGGCGCGGAGGAAGCCCTGTCGCTCGTCGTCACGTTCTACTTCGGCTCGCGGGTCATCCACTGATTCACGGCAGCAGAATTTCATTTTGGATAGGCGGCCGGGAACCTATTTAGTCGGGTCCGAGAACGGACGTCGCGGTCCCCCGATGGACGCGCTCTCCGTAGCGGTCGCGGTCGCCCTCCTGTCGTGCGTGGCCGGGTTCGCGCTGGGAAGCCGTCGCCGGGCGCGCACCGCCTCCCGTCCGCGGGGTTGGATGTGCCAAGTCTGCGCTCAGCCGAACGAGGCCGCCCTCGATCGCTGCTGGAGCTGCGGTCGCCGCATCGGCGATGTCCGGCACGATGCGTCGCACATCCCGCTCGCGTGGCGGTGGTCGTGCGGATCGTGCCGCGCTTGGAACGGCATCGCCCGTGGCGACTGCTGGCAGTGCGGCCGCGCGTATGCACCTAGTGAATGTCCGGCGCTTCCTCAAGAAAGTCGCGCTCGCGCATCTCGCGGCGCTTCCAGCCCTCGAGATCCCCGACAAAATATGGGAGAAGGCGCATCGAAACGTAGGAATTCATGAGCGGGATCCCGAGCTGCTCCGAGAAGACGAGCAGGTTCACCGCGTCGTTGTAACGGAGCCGCATCTTCATCGTCTCCGTGTAGAGATCGTACATGAAGAGGCCCCAGAGGATCTCCTTCACGATCTGCAGGGCCCGCCGGGCGCGGCTCAGGCTCTCCCCGATCCGAGCGCATGGGCCGGCGCGGCTAAACGTTTTCCTGACCCGAGGGCTTTAGGGGCGCGCCGCCATCCGCCCGACGTGGCGGACGTGGACTGGGGGCTGATCGCGGTCTTCGCGATCGCGGTCTTCTTCCTCGCATGGTACTACGGCGCGTTCCTCTACTCCCGTCGGCTCGCCGGACGGATCGCGACGGAACTCAAGGACGCCGTCCTCGCCCTGGGCGGCACGTCCCAGATCCGCTGGTTCGGGACGACCGCGTTCCGGATGACCACCGAGGGTGCGAACGCCCCGTTGCGGGACGTCTCGGTCACCGTGACCCTCCGGCCCCGGGAGATGCCCATCAACTGGGCGATCGGCACGGCCCAGGGCCGGCGCGATGCGGCGCTCGTCGAAGCATCGCTCCGCGTGAATCCACGGATCGGGTTCGAGCTGGTGGATCCGCGGACCCGGCTCGGGCGACGGCGCGCCCGCGCGAAGGGAGGGTGGTCCACGGTCACACTGGGCGGCCGGGAATGGCTCCTGTCCGCGGAGGACGAACATGAGGCCAGCCGACTCGTCGAAGCGCTGGGTTCGCCGCCGTTCGAACCGATCATGGCGTTGCACGTGACAGCCGGAAGCAAACCGGGTATCGCGGCCTCGGTTTCCGTCGAGAAAGGGCACGCGGCTCGAGGCCTCGCGGCGATCCAGGCGCTCGCGGAGCGCCTCGCGATCTAGTGGCAGCGGACTCGCTCGAGCGGAGGGATGAACGCCTCGAGCATCTCCGCGCTCCCCTTGTGCATGAAACGGAGGTCGATGCCCCGCTGCGTCTCGTCGCACCGGAAGGCGACGTGCAGGATCGTGTAGCGCTTCGTCCCGAAGAGCCCGAGGTTCGCGCCCCCGAGCGCGTACGTCGCATCGTGTCCTCCGACTCGGCAGGCGCCCGGGTGGGGCTCGAGGAGCTTGGGAGGGTCGATCGATCCGCGGGCCGTCCGGACATTGAGCTCGATTGCCCGACGCGCCTTCGAATCGACGAGCAACGCGGACGCGCGCCCCTCTTGGGCCCAACGGACCCCTTCCCAGGGGATCGTGTAGTCGATGTCCATCGGCGCGCGACCCAGCCGCAAGTCCCAGTTCTCCGGGAGCCGGAGGACGAGGAAGTTCGACGGCCCGAGGACGAAGTGCGTCGCGGCAATCACGTGTTCGCGGGTCGTCGGCTTCATGCCGCGCCCGCCAACTCGGCGGCGAAGGGAGGCGTGTACGACATTAGGTCCTCCGAGACCCGGCGGACCATGTCGACGCCCGCGACTTCCGACGAATAGAGCGGGATGTACGCGCGCACGAGCGGTCCGAGGTCCCGGTACAGGACTTTCATGTACCCCGTCTGCTCATGGTACTTGTTCGCCAGGTATTCGCCCGCGCCCTCCTGGAGGGCGACCTCGGGACGGAGGACCTCGTTCACGATCACGCCGCCGATCGGGATGTTGAACTTCTGGACCATCCCGATGAACCGACGGACGACGGCGATGGGCAGCGCGAGCGGCAGGGTGACGAAGAAGAACGCGGTCCGCTCCGGGTCGACTAGGACCCCCTTCGCCTTCTCGAACCTCTCGTTCATCGAGATGAGGTCCGCCATAAGCGGGTCCTTCTTGACCTCCTCCATCACCTTCTCCTTGCGGAAGGACAGTTGGACCCGCATGCTCAGCGCCTCCTTGCGGGAGTCGATCATGCGGGTGAGCCAGAGGCCGTAAATCTTGCTCAAACCGATCAGCCGGACGGCGTTCGCGACTGCCGCGGTGTCGAAGATCACCCGGTCGAACGCCTCGCCCTCCTTGAGGATGTAATCGACCATGCGGTCGAACATCGCGCTCTCCTCGAACGCCGGGTTCGTCGTCGCGATCTCGATGAACGGCCTCGCGTCGAGGGGGATGTCCGCCCATTTCAGGAACTCCTTCACCCGACCGCGGATCGAGTTCCGGTATCGCTCGACGACTTCGGATGTCTCGACCTCCACGGCGTGTACGTTCTTCGCGCCCTTCACCTCGACGACCTTGCCGCCGGAGAGGCTCTGGCCGAAGAGGCTCGACAGGGAGTGCACGGGATTCAGGGACGCCAGGAGGACGCGGTCTCCCTGGGATGCAAGGTGGTAGGCGAGGCCCGCCGCGGCGGCGGTCTTCCCGACACCGCCCTTCCCTCCGGTGAAGATGTACCGCATCTTCGGCCGTTGTTCGAGGAGCTCCGGAAGAGTCGTCAGTGAACCACCCTAGAACGCGGGACCGAACAGGAGGTCCTGAGAGACCTTCTCAATCATGTCGAGGCCTCGGGGCTCGCGAGGATACATCGGCAGGACCGCGACGACCTTGCCGGCGAACTTCGATCGGATCTCCTCGAGGTACTTCTGCTGCATCCGTGTGCGATTCCGGAGGAACTCGACCGCCTCGCCTCCCTTCGCGTCGGCGAGTTCCGCGGGATACACCTGGTTCACAATCAGTCCTGCCATTTGCAGGCCCAGCGCATCGAACATCTCGAGCGCCCGCTCCGTGTCGAGGATCGCCATTCGCTCCGGGATGAGGACCATGAAGAAGGACGTCCGGCGTTGGTCGACCATGAGGTCCGTGAAGCGCGTGATCTTGGCCTGGATCTCCTGAAGCTCTTTCAGGACCTCGTCCTCGGAGATCTTCGCGCCCTTCAGCGTCGCCGCGACGGCCTCGTACTCCTGCGCCTTCTCCCGCGCCTCCGTAATCTTGCCGACCCACTTGCTCAGGATCTCCGCCATCGCGATCATCCGCACGCCGTGGCCGAAAGGCGGCATGTCGAACACGTACAGGTCGTGGCCGCTCGTCGACACGAGGTCGGCCATCGCGTCGTACGTGGCGGACTCGTACATCGCCGGCTCCGCGGATGTCGAGTCGATGTACTCCTCGATTTCTGGCGGGAGCTCCGAGAGGCCGTACATCGTGAGGATCTTCTGCTTGACCTCGGCCTGGTAGTCCGCAACGCGTCGGTCCGCATCGATCTCGACGACATCGAGATTCGGAATCACGCGGACCTGACCCTTGCCGAAGATGTCCCGATCGAAGATGTCGCTCAGGCTCGCCTGAGGGTCGGTCGAAAAGCAGAGGACCTTTCGCTTTCGCTTGGATGCCATGTAGTGGCTCAGGCCCGCGCTGCACGTCGTCTTGCCGAGCCCTCCCTTCCCCGCGAAGATCACGATCCCCGCCTCGCCTTTCTTCTCGAAGTACGACGCGAGGCCCATGGACTCCCTCAGAAGACCTGGTCCGTAAAGTCCCGTTCCCGGAACACGCGCTGCTTCCAACTCTTGATGTTCGGGACCGCGTACGGCAGGATTTTCAGGGAATAGTACGGCGGGATGACGGGCACGCCGAGCATGTCGCCCAGCGTGATGAACATGAAGAGGTGCTCGAGGTACATCCGCGTGCGCAAGGCGGCGGTGACGTGGCCGTGGGCCGCCATCCCGTAGAGGACGCCCTTCGCCGCGTCCTTTATCTTCCCGCCGCGCCTTTTCGGCTTCAACGAGTCCTTCGGTTCTGTCATCTCGCTACCTTTCGATAGTTCGTATGCGCGCGCCGCTGGCCGGTCACTTCTCTAACTCGCCGCCGTCCGCCGCAGCGGGCGCCCGAATTCGGCCTTCGGCCACGCTGGCCCGGTAACTGCGGAACAGCCGGATCGCCATCGAGACACCAACGGCGAACAGGACCACGCCTACGAGGACAAAGACCGCGTTGATCCCGACCGCGACGAGGATATAGGTCTTGTCCGTTTGGATTGGACCCCGGACGTTCCGGAGGACCCACGAAGAGTCGTTTTGAGTGTAGAGCCAGACCGAGTACAGGAACGTCCATGTCTGCCACACGAGTGCCGCGAGCGTCGTGACAATCATGAAGACTCCCGGGATGAGCGAATATCTCGTCGGCGCGCGGGTCCTCGCGAGGTGGATCGTGATCAGCATAATCGCGAGCCCCGCAAGGAGCTGGTTTGCGCCGCCGAAGTAGAGCCACAACGCCCACCAGCTTCCCGAGACCGCGAAGCCCCACGGAACGCCGAGGCCGACAACCGTCGACACGTGCTTGTTCCCGAACACACGGAACCGCCCCTCCGCCCACGTTTCCCCCGCCACCAGGCGGAAGAACCGAGTGACGAGCGCCTGGACGGTCAGGGCGTAGATGATGAGCACGAGCCCGAAGAAGGTCGTCAGGACCGCCGTCGTGAGATTCCCGAGGAACGGGGAGGTAAGGACGACCGCCCCGGCCACCCATGCGGCCACGTTCGTCCGACCTGCGAAGAACGACGGCGCGAGGACCATGTACGCGATCAGGGAGGCGAGGGCGAGAAGGCCCTCGGACAGCATCGCGCCGCCGCCAACCGGAAGGGCATCCGTCTCGATGTCGAGTTGTTTCGAGGAGGACGAGCTGCTCACGAGGCTGTGCCAACCCGAGATGGCCCCGCACGCGATGGCCACGAACAGAATGGGCCATATCGGTCCGAGGATCCCTTGAGGGTCGACCCAGAACGGTCCCGCGGGCATCTGGACGCTAATCGGAGCACCGGGTCCGATCACAAACGACCCGATCTGGATTGGCCAGAATGGAGTCATGAGCGCGCCGACCAGGATAAGGATGATCGCCGCGTATGCCGGGTAGAACGCCAAATAGTTGGTCGGTTGGACGAACATCGGCGTCGGCAGGACGGCGGCCGCATACAGGATGACGGCGCAAATGAAGGCCCACACCGGGAGATTCCATGCGCCCCACGGCAGGGAGACCGGGACGGCGACGCCGAGATAGATGCTGATGACGACGAGCGCAAGGCCGATTCCGGTGACCGCGAAGACGTTCACCTTGAAGCGATACAGGAGCTGGCCGCACAACACGCCGGCAAGGAGGATCCCGATCGTCGCGACGAACGTTCCGGGGAACGCGTTCCAGAAGGACGCGATCAAGGCGATGAATGTCGCCGAGATGATGATGAGGTAGAACAGCACGAACGCGAGGAGGTTCGTCCGTCCGCGGGCCCCCGTGAACTCATGGGTGATCGGCCCGAACGAGCGGCCTTCCTTGCGGACGGACAGCATCATCGCACCGTAGTCTTGCAGCCATCCGATGAAGAAGTTCCCGCCGATGATCCAGAGCAGGGCGGGCAACCAGCCGTAGGTGATGCCGATGAACGGGCCGAGGATCGGCCCGAGCGCCGCGACGCTCTTGAACTGGTAGCCCCAGAGGACGTACCGACTCGTCGGGAAGTACTCGACGCCGTCCATGTACATGTGCGCAGGCGTCGTCCGCTTCGCGTCGGACCGCCAGACGTTCCGGTCGATCCACTTCGCGTACCCCCAATACGCGATTCCATACAGGACGATCGTCGCAATGACCCACAAGAACGGAGTTGCCAGAAAGTCTACCACACAGCCCGCCTCCCGCACACCCTGGCCCTTGCCAGGACCCGCCATGGGTAAGCGTGTCAGGTCCTTAAAAAGTCACGCTTGCCGGCGGCCGGCGCCACGCGCGGCCGGAAGCAAGATAGGGTCGTTCGGCCATCTGATATTGAATTGTACAGGCCTCCGCGTGTGCAACTGCTCGGCCTCTTGCCCGCCATGCTCAAGCCGTGCGGACCCGCCTGCGCCCAGCCCTTCACGAACCGTACGGTCGAGGCACTGCGGTCGGAGGAACTCCGCGAGACACCGGCATTCATGATCGAGAATGCGGAGCGTGCGCACGAACTCGCGGAAGACTTGTTCCGCGACTTCGGAAACCGGATTCGCATCGAGGTCGTCGGATTCGATTCGCCGCGCGGCGTTTGGCTCGGGCTGCGGCACCGGATCGGCCGTGGATTCGCCGTCATCGTGGATGGCCACGAGGTGCTCCGTGACCCGACGGACTACGAACCGGTGAGAGGCGCGGTTTCTCGAGCGCTCGTGGCGCGGCCGTCGCCCGCCTAGTCCGGTCCCCCGGCGACGGCGTCCGGGGCGCCGAACGTCCGGAACACGAGCGGAAGCGACGCTAGCCACCCGATCTCGAAGATGAGGGACACGATCGACGGCAACGTCGCGGTCGGGCCGAACATCGCGAACGCGAGGACGACCGCGAGCCCGAGATTCTTGAACGACGCGAACGTCGTGAGCGAAAGCTGCGTCCCCCTGGGGGCGCGCGCCACCCTCGCCGCGAGGAACACCAAGCTGCCAACGCCGAACGTCCGAACGAACGCGAGGACCGACAGGACCCCGAGCAGGTCCGGTCGTTGGATCAAGGGATCGCGAGTCGAACCGGAGACCGCGATGACGAGGAAGAAGAACGTGACGCTCACGACGGTGATCCGGGCGTCCCGCACCCGGGGCCAGTGCGCAATCGCACGCGACCCAACGAGGGGCGCCCCGATCAGAAGGACTGTCTGCAGCAAGAGCTCCGACACCGGGACCGCCTGGCTCGTGAATGCGAGCGTGATGAGGGGCACGAGCGCGAGGCCGAGGAGATACAGAGTCGCCAACGAGACGAGCGCGCGGCGCGTGTCGCCCTTGAGGTAGGCGGTGATCGGCACAACGGCCACGGCGGGGGGCACGGCGGCCATGAGGACCCAACCGTCCCGGATCGCCACCTCGTAGCTCACGTAGGCGAACGCGAGGATGACGCCGCTCAACAGGACGTAACTCAGGGCGAACGAAACGAGGAAGCCTCGGACCTCGGCGCGGGGCGAAATTCCCTTCAAGGTGATCTCGGACAAGGAGAACGCCATCCCGACGGCCAGCGCCAGCTGGGAGATCTCTTTCGAGTAGGCCGGGAAGCCTCCCGTCGCGAATCCAACGACGAGGCCTGAGGCGACCATCGTCGGGAAGCTCCGCCACGGCCGGAACACGCGAGGGCGAGACGGACGCGCGTTGAAAAGCTTGACGCAGCGGACGTCACACGGCGGCGAGCACGGCGCCGAGGATCGCGAGTCCGACGGCGAACTCTTGCGGGAACGGGGCTCGGCGTGGGGATCGATCTTGGACCTCGCGGCGGCGGTGGGTGCGGCACTTTTATCCAACCCATCGAATATTCGGGCCCGAGACCGTGGGCGACGAAATCCGGGTCACGAAGGAATTGTACATCGCCCCGAGCGACTTGTGGGAGCTCATCCTGTCCCTCGGCGGCGTGAAGTTCTGGATCGTCGCCATGGCGCCTCTTTACATCGGCTGGGTGCTCGCGCAATCCGCCTCGGATCGCCATCTGTTCATCAACGATCTGCGGGTCGTCCTCGCCCTACTCGTCGTCGGCCCGTTCCTCGGGACCTTCACGCTGCTCTTCAACACGTACTACGACATGCGCACGACGGACCAAGTGAATCCCCGCAAGCGATACGTGAAAATCGTCGAGGAGCTCACGGATCCGGAGACGCTCCTCCTCGGCTCGATCGGATTCGCGGCGATCGGCGTGCTCTTGGCATTCTACATCTCCCAGAACCTGATCGTGTACGGCGGCGCGGCAAACCCCACGGGCCCGTACGTCTTCCTCTTGCTGACCGTCGTCCTGGTGGCCCTCTCCCTGGCGTACTCCCATCCCCGCCTCCATTGGAAGGGCGTCGCGGGCATGGACCTCGTCACGAACATGGTGGGCTTCGGGCTGATCTGCCCCGCGGCCGGCTGGTCCCTCCTGCGCCCGATCGAACAGGCGCCGTGGTGGTATTTCATCGCGATTACGCTGTTCCTCGGCGCCGTCTACGCTCCGACGACGGCCTCGGACTACGAGAGCGACCGCGCGTTCGGGATCCGGACGCTCGCGGTGCGGCTCGGGGTGGAGCGGACGCTCCTCACCGGATTCGTGTTGCAGTGCCTCGCCGTGCTCGCGCTGGCGGTCGGATGGACGCTCCGCGCGTTTCCGTTCTCGGCCGCCGAGACGGGCGCGGTCGATGCGATGGGCCGCCTCTGGCCGTTTCTCGGTCTTCAGATCGCCTTCTATCCGTTCTTCGTTCGACGTCCGACGGTCGGGAAGATCTGGGCGCTCCTCCTGTTGCTCTCGATCACGCAGGGCCTCGGCGTCCTCCTGATGCTGTTCGGGTTCACGGGCGGGATGAGCTGAGTCCGTCCGGGCGGCGGACCGCCTCGTGCCACCACGCAACCTCGGGGCACCGGGAAGCGGCCGTGTGACGGCGCTCGGACTAAAGGCATAAGCCCCCACAATCGCATTCACGTCCATCGCATGGCCCTGTTCGCAAAGGACATCGTCGAGAAGGACTTCCTCTCGATGGCGCCGGCTGCCTCGGTCCTCGAAGCCGCGAAGGCGATGGCGGCCCGCCACCACGGGTTCGTCATCGTCGAGGCGCCGATGGGGAACCCGATCGGAATCGTCACGGAATGGGATGTCCTTGCGAAGGTCGTCGCGGCGGGACGGAATCCGGCCGACGTGCACCTGGAGGCGGTCATGACGCCCGGCCCGCTCGTGTCCGTCGACGGGAAGGCGGGCATCGACCAGGTCGCGCAGACGATGGCGGAGAAAGGCACGCGGCGGGTCCTGGTCGTCGAGGCCGGCAAGGTCATCGGCGTGATCCACGTGCAAACGATCCTCGCACGGATGCGGGAGTACATCGACTCGATCAGCGCGCAGATCGCCCGCGGCCAGTCGCCGATGCTCTGACGCGGCGAACCGCCGGGCTCACCTGGGCCGCTCGATGATTGTCGCGACGCCCATGCCGAAGCCGATGCACAGGGTCGCGAGGCCCCGGCGGACGTCCTGACGGTCCATCTCGTGGAGCATCGTGATGATGAGGCGGGCGCCGCTCATCCCGAGCGGATGGCCCAGGCCAATCGCCCCGCCGTTCACGTTCAGCTTTGCGTCGTCGAAACCGATCGTGTCGCGCGTCGCGAGCGGGACGCTGGCGAACGCCTCGTTGACCTCCCAGAGGTCGATGTCGTCCGGCTTGAGATCCACGCGCGCGAGCGCCTTGCGGATCGCAGGGATCGTGCCGTCGAGCATGATCGTCGGGTTCGTGCCGGCGACGCCCGTGGAAATGAGCCGCGCGCGGGGCTCCAGCTTGAGCTCCTTCGCCGTCTCCGGATTCGTGATCAGGAGCGCGCACGCGCCGTCGTTGATGCCGCTCGAGTTGCCCGCCGTGATCCGTCCGTCCGGCTTGAAGGCGGGCGGGAGGGACGCGAGCTTCTCCAGGGACGTATTTCGTCGAGGGTGCTCGTCCGTGTCGAACATCCGCTTGTTGCCGTTCTCGTCCAGCACGGGGACGGGCTCGATCTCTTTCTTGAACCGGCCCTCGTCGATCGCGCGGATCGCCTTGCGGTGCGACCACAGGGAGAACTCGTCCATCTGCTCTCGCGTCACGTGGTACTTGTCCGCCACGAGGTCGGCCGAGATCCCCTGTTGCACGATCTCGTATTTCTCGAGGAGCTTCGGGCTCAAGGCGCCGCCGTCCGAGCCGAGCGGCACGCGGGACATCGACTCGACGCCGCCCGCGACGACGACGTCCGCCTGGCCCGTCATGACTTCCATCGACGCGAAGTTGAACGCCTGCAGTCCGGAGGCGCACATCCGGTTCACGCTCGTGCCCGGCACGGACTCCGGGAATCCGGCGATGAGCGGCGCGAGCCGTCCGATGTTCATCCCCTGCTCGTCGACCTGCGTGACGCAGCCCAGGACGACGTCCTCGACGAGCCTCGGCTCGATGCCCGCGCGGTCGATGAGGGCCCGCAGCGCGAATGCGGCCAAGTCGTCGGGCCGCCATTCTTTGAGGGAGCCGCCCCGCTTCCCGATCGGGGTGCGCACCGCCTCGACGATCACGGCCTCGGGCATTTCGTTCCTCGATCGACACCATGGACCGCGTCGGATAAGAAGATTCCCCAGTGCGCCCGAAGATTGATAGCGAGGCCGCCGGTTCCACGCCCGATGCCGGCCGCGCTCGAGGGGATCGTCGTGATCGATTTCACGCGCCTCCTCCCGGGCCCGTTCTGCACGCAGCTGCTCTGCAACCTCGGCGCCGACGTCATCAAGATCGAGGACCCGGGGCTTGGCGACTACATGAGGGCCGTCCCGCCGACGATCGACGACACGTCGTTTCCGTTCCTCATGGTGAACCGCGGGAAACGCTCGCTCGCGGTCGACCTGAAGACGCCGGAGGGACAGGAGATTCTTCGGCGACTGGCCCGCCGCGCGGACGTCGTCGTCGAGCAATTCCGGCCGGGCGTGATGACGCGGCTCGGCGTGGACTACGACGGGCTCGCGATGATGAATCCGAGGCTCGTGTACTGCTCCTTTTCGGGATACGGCCAGACGGGGCCGTACAAGGACCTCCCGGGCCACGACCTCAACTTCGAGGCGCTCGCCGGGATCCTGTCGGTGACGGGGAACCGGGACGACCGCCGCCCGGCGATCCCGGGCGTGCCGATCGCGGACCTCGCCGCGGGGTTCAACGCGGCCCTCGCGATCCTCGCCGCGCTCCGTACTCGGGACCGGACCGGGCGAGGCGAGTTCATCGACGTCGCGATCTACGACACCGCGGTCGTCCTCATGGTCCTCGGCCTCGCGCGGTACCTCGCGACGGGGGAGGAACCGGTGGCGGGGGAGACCCTCCTGACCGGCGTGTTCCCGTTCTACAATCTCTACGAGACGAGTGACGGACGATGGCTCGCCGTCGCAACGGTCGAGCCGAAGTTCTGGACCCGGATGTGCGAGCTGATCGGCGCGCCGGAGCTGTCCGATCGACAGTTCGCGGAAGGGGAGGCACGGGCCGCCGTCGCGGAGACGTTGGCGACGAAGTTCCGCGAGCGATCGCTCGAAGCGTGGGAGAGCCTCTTCGCCGAGGACCGACTGCCCATCACGGGCGTGAAGCGCGTCCCGGAGGTCGTGGTCGATCCTCAGGTGAAGGCACGCGGCCTGCTTCCCATGGTGAACGTCCCCGGATTGCGGGAGGTCCAAGTGATCGCGCATCCGGCGAAGCATGGCGCCACGACGACGCGGAATCCCGCGCGCGTCCCGAAGAAAGGCCAGGACACGGACTCGATCTTGCGATCCATCGGATACACCAGCCGCCAGATCGCGGATCTCACGAAGAAAGGCGTCATCGCGAAGTGATGGGCGCTATTCGACCCGTACGGATGGGAAGTCGTTCACTCGCCCTTGAACTTCGGTTCCCGCTTCTCCATGAACGCCTGCAGGCCTTCGTAGATGTCCTCCGTCGATGCGACCAGGCCGAACGCCATCGCCTCCATCTCCAGCGCCGCGTCAATCGGTACGTCGCCGCTGCGGTTCAGGAGCGCCTTCGCGAGGCGGATCGCGATGGGCGCCTGCTTCGCGAGCTTTTCCGCAAAGGCGCGGACCTCCGAGTCGAACGCTTCGTTCTCCACCGTCTTCGTGACGAGGCCGATGGAGGCCGCCTCCTCTGCAGCGAGTCGCGAGCCGAGGAACACCAGCTCCTTCGCTTTCGGTTGTCCGAGGATGCGGACGAGCCGTTGGCTCCCGCCGGCTCCGGGGACGAGGCCGAGGTTGACCTCCGTCTGTCCGAGCTTCGCGCGCTTCGCAGCGATCCGGAAGTCACATGCGATGGCGAGCTCAAGGCCGCCGCCGAAGCAATGGCCGTTGATCGCGGCGATTGTCGGCTTCGGGAAATTCGCCAGGCGGCTGAAGACTTCCTCGGCGCGGCGGGAGAACTGCCAGACCTTGAACGCCTTCGAGATGTCGCTGAACGAAGTCAGGTCGGCGCCGGCGCTGAATGCTCGGTCGCCGGCCCCGGTGATGACGACGCACCGCACGTCCCCATTGCGGTCGAGCTCGCGGAGCGACTGATCGAGCTCGTCGAAGACCTGCGGGCTCAGCGTGTTCAGGCGGTCGGGTCGATTCAACGTCACGGTCGCCACCATGCTCGCCGCGTCCGTCGTCACGAGGAGCGTTTCGTACTTCGTCATGGCATCATCGTCTCGATGCTCGTAGAATCCCTTGCCGGACTTCACGCCAAGGTCCCCGCGGGCCACCATGTCCGCGAGGATTTTCGCGGGCTTGGAGCGCGCGTGTCCTTTTAGCGCTGCTAGGACGACGTCGATTCCGAGATCGTCCGCAGTCGCGAGCGGGCCCTTCGGGAATGCCGTCCCGAGACGCATCGCCTCGTCGATCTCGGCCGGGCTCGCGACGTCCATCGACACGAGTTCCGCGGCCTCGTTGATCATCGGCGCGAGGATCCGGATCGGCTCGAACGTCGCCCCCATCTCGGGCGTGAGCTTCGGCCGGCCGTCGGCGTACGCGTAGAAGCCCGCTCCGGCCTTGCGGCCGACCTTCTTCGCGTCGACGAGCGCCTGCACGGCCTTCGGCATCGGCCGGTTCGCATTCACGATCAGATGGTGCAGGACGTCCACGCCGACCTGGTCCGCCAGCTCGAACGGCCCCATCGGGAACCCCGCGCGGAATCGCATCGCGGCGTCGATCGCCTCGATGGGAATGCCTTCCTGCTCGTGGATCCATGCGGCCTCCTCGAAGTACGGACCGAGGACCCTGGTCGTGATGAACCCGGGGACGTCCTTCCGCACGACGATCGGCGTCTTGCCCAGAGACTTCGTCAGCTCGACCGCCGCGGCGAGCGTCGCGTCGCTGGTCGGGTCGGCGCGGATGACCTCGATGAGCGGCATGAGCATCGGCGGGTTGAAGAAGTGCATGCCGACGACCTTCTGCGGCCGCTTCGTCGCGAGGGCCATGTTCGTGATCGGCAACGCGGACGTATTCGAGGCGAGGATCGTCTTCTCCGGAGCGGCGGCGTCGAGCTCCCGGAACACTTTCTTCTTTAGCTCGGCATCTTCGAACACCGCCTCGATCGCGACGTCGGCGTCGTGGCACGCCTCCCGAAGATCGAGCGTCGCGCGGATGCGCGCGAGGGCCGCGTCGGCATCGGCCTGGCGGATCTGGCTCTTCTCGACGAGCTTCCCCAGCGACCAACGGATCCGCTCCATCCCGCGGTCGAGGTATTCTTGCTTGATGTCCCGCATCCGGACGTCGTGGCCATGGAGGGCCGCGAGCTCCGCGATGCCGTGGCCCATCTCCCCCGCGCCGATCACCGCGATCTTCATCGAGACGCGTCCGATCCCGTGGATGGTCCGTGCGGAGTTAAAGGTGTGGCCCCGGAAGCGCGAAACCTTGTATCCGCGGGCTCCTTGTCCGCGATAAGATGGCGGATCTCCTCCAGACCGGCGGGATCGTGATTGCGACGGTCGCCGCGATCGTCGTCCCGTTCGTCGTGGTCCCGGAAATCCTCGAGCGAAGAGGGGGCTACAATCCCAGGAGCGGAATCGTCCGCGGCGTCGTGTGGGCGTCCTTCTTGGCAATCGTCCTCGTGCCCGCGATCGCGAGCGGCTTCCTTTTCTCCGTGACGAATCCCGTCGACTGGCTCATCTTCCTCCTCGCGATGGCGGTTGCGGTGCTGTACGACTACTACCGCTTGAACCCGGAAAAGGTCCCGTGGGCCCGCCCCAAGCCCGACCGTTGAGCCGCTTCGACGACGTCAGCCCGGACGAGACTCAGATGAAGCTCCAATCTCGAAGGACGTCCTCGAGGTTCGGGTGGCCGATCTCGTCGAGCTCGTATCGCACGTGGACGACGGGCTTCTTCGTCTTCAGGACGCGGCTCAGGTCGATCGGCGTGCCGCTCAGTACGAGGTCGCACGGCGTCGCGTCGATCGTCTCCTCGAGCTCCCGGATCTGCTTCGGGCCGTAGCCCATCGCGGGCAAGACCTTGCGGGAGTTCGGGTACTTCTTGTACGTCTCCTTGATCGAGCCGACCGCGTGGCCAACCGCGCTCACCACCTCCGCCGCGCCGAACCGCTCCGCCGCGATGAACGCCGCGCCGTACTCCATACCGCCGTGCGTCAGCGTGGGACCGTCCTCGATCGCGAGGACCTTCTTGCCGCGAATCGGCACGGTGTCGTCTGGGGTGATGGGAGACGCGGCCTCGACCATCACGACGTCCGGGTTGAGGGAACGGACGTTCCGCTTCACGGTCTCGACATTCTCCGGCGTCGCCGAGTCGACCTTGTTGATCACGACGACATCCGCCATGCGCACGTTCGTCTCGCCCGGATAGTAGGAGAGCTCGTGGCCCGGCCGGAGCGGGTCCGCGACGACGATGTGCAGGTCCGGCTTGAAGAACGGCGTGTCGTTGTTGCCGCCGTCCCAGAGGATGATCTCCGCCTCACGCTCGGCCTGCCGCAGGATCTTCTCGTAGTCCACGCCGGCGTAGACGACCGTCCCCTTGTCGATATGCGGCTCGTACTCCTCGCGCTCCTCGATCGTCGTCTTGTACGTGTCGAGGTCCTCGTACGTCGCGAAGCGCTCGACTGCCTGGGTCGCGAGGTCGCCGTAGGGCATCGGGTGCCGCACGACGACGACCTTCTTGCCGTGCGCCCGCAAGATGCTCGCGACGCGGCGCGTCGTCTGGCTCTTCCCGCTGCCCGTGCGGACGGCGCAGATCGCGACGACAGGCACGGCGGCCTTGAGCATCGTCGCCTGCGCCCCGAGGAGGAGGAAGTCCGCACCGTGCGCGTTCGCCAGGGCGATCCGGTGGCCGATGTACGCGTAGTCGACATCGGAGTACGAGAAGACGAGGGCCTGGGCGTGGAACCGCTCGATGAGCCGGGGCAGGTCCTCCTCCGGGAAGATCGGGACGCCGTCCGGGTACCTCGGCCCCGCGAGGGAGGCGGGGTACCTGCGAGTCTCGATGCCGGGGATTTGCGTCGCGGTGAACGCGACGACCTCATACGCCGCGTTGTCCCGGAAGTAGACGTTGAAATTGTGGAAGTCCCGGCCCGCAGCCCCGAGGATGATCACGCGGCGCGGCTCGGCCATGGGCACGAGGAGCAGACGAAGGGGCTTATCTTTTTTGGCGGACCGGAGCGGGATCCCTGCTTCCCGATTGTGGCGAGAACTCTTTGGAAAGACCTTTCCAAACGGGTACTTTCGCCCACCTCCCGCTCTTGGGTTAATGTCCCCAAACGCCGATCGTGATCGCATGCGAGGGATGCGGTCGTACTTGGTCCGGAAGCGTCTTCGCCGTTTTGCACAATCGCGGCGAGGTCAACCCTTAGAAGTCATCTCGTACGATGTCCCGGGATCCGCCAACGCCACCGCGGTCGCGATTGCTCACTTCGTCTTCGGAAGGACGGATCGTGTGCGGGTCAACGGGAACACTCGTGAGTATCGGTACGCGGGCTTTATTGAGCGAGATGGGGTCGTATGGCTGGGCCAGTCCGTCTTCCTCCTGACCCCAGCACGTTCCCGTGAGCTGCAATCATATCTCTCGGCCATGGGAGTCACATTCGAACGACTCCCCGTTCGAGTTGGATGACGCGGGTTTTGGAAAGACCTTTCCAACACGCCATGACGCGCCGCTGTCGTTCCGGTGGGCTTAATTTCCGACAATCCGGCCCGACGACCGCTCCGCGCCTTCCGGCCGAGCCGCCACCTCCCATTCGGAAAGACCTTTCCAAACGAGCCGACGAGACCACGGAGGCCGCTCACCGGTCGCACCCCGTGGCCCTACTGAACAAAGAGTTAGTCAGGCGGCCACGGGAGGGCGCCGTCCCGCTTTGGAAAGACCTTTCCAATCTTGGCTGTTGGATGAGATCAGGACGCTCGCAGTCCTGAAGATGCTGTCGAGCATCGCTTCCGTGAGGAGCTTCGTCTGTGTGTTCCGTTGGCTTGGATGATAAGAGGCGAGCAGGGTGACCGGCGGAATGGACCAGCGACCGGCATGGCGGAACTTCGGTCGCGGCGTGGGGACGTTGTGGCCTAGGGCCCGCCACGCGCGCAGGAAGGCGTCCATCGCCACCGCGCCAAGGGCGACGACCACACGCAAGTTCGGAAGGAGTGCGATCTCCCGCTCTATGAACGGCTGGCAGCGGGCAAACTCCACATGACTCGGCTTGTTCTGCGGCGGTGCGCACCGGACCGCCGCGACGATGTAGCAATCGTGCAGCGCGAGTCCGTCGTCCCGGGACACCGACGTGGGCTGGTTCGCGAACCCTGCGCGGTAGAGTGCGCGATACAGCCACTCGCCGCTGCGGTCGCCCGTGAACGCTCGCCCCGTGCGATTCCCGCCATGGGCCGCCGGCGCGAGGCCAACGACGAGCACCCGCGCCTGTGGATCGCCGAAGCCCGGCACCGGGCGTCCCCAATACGTCCAGTCGCGGAACGCGGCGCGCTTCGTGCGGGCCACGCCCTCGCGGTACCGCACGAGCCGTGGGCACCGGCGGCAAGCGACGATCTCGGAGGTCAGACGCCCGAGGTCGTCGGAGGCCATCGTCCTCCCGAATCGGATCGGGCGCAAAAGCTTCACGCCGCGGAAACCGCTAAGGCCCCCGAACGCCCCTCCGCACGTCGACGTTCTTCCTGCTCGCCTTGCCACTGCGCCTCGAGGGAGTGTCCGGCTCTCCCGTCCGCCTCGTCGCGCTGATGGAATGATCCGTCCGCGGGCAAAGGGCCTTTAGGCGACTCCGGCCTTCCAGGCCCGTGACGCCGTTTCGGTGGCGAACCGTCGTCGTTGTCGTCGTCGTCGCGCTCGCGGCGGCCGTCGCCCTCGACTACATCTTGGTGTGGATCACGCAGCCCGAACCCGGACCGGGTCCCAGCAACCCGGCCGTGCAACTCGAATCCGTGCAGACCGGCCTCGCGTGGCCCATCGCCCTGGCGTTCGCATCGGACGGACGCGTGTTCTACGCGGAGCGGTACACGGGGACCATCCGGATCATCGAGGCGGGCATCGTGCTCCCGACCCCATTCTATACGCTGACGAATACGGACACTTCGGGCGAGCGCGGGCTCCTCGGCCTCGCCCTCGACCCGGGATTCCCGGCGAGCCCGTGGGTGTACGCATACCAGACGTTCGACGATTCGGTGAACGGCACCGTCTACAATCGGATCGTGCGGATCCGGGCGAACGGCGACGTGGGGACCTCCGACTCCGTCATCCTGACGATGCCGGACCTGACCGGAGGCGTCGTCCACAACGGGGGTGTCATCGCCTTCGGGCCGGACGGGAAGCTGTACGCGGTGGTCGGAGAGAACACGTACGCCTCGCTCGCACAGAGCGGGATGAGCCTCCTGGGGAAAGTCCTCCGGATGAATCCGGACGGAAGCCCGCCCTCGGACAATCCGTTCTACGGGAGCGGGAGCTGGGAGAACCTCGTGTACACGTACGGGCACCGGAACATGTTCGGAGTCGCCTTCCATCCCGTCACCGGCGACGCATACGTCACGGAGAACGGGCCGGACTGCAACGACGAGGTCAACCATCTCGAGGCGGGTCGCAACTACGGCTGGGGTCCCACGGGGTCCTGCGGGAATCCGCCTTCGCCAGCCGACACGAACAGAGATGGCCCGAGCCCCGTGATGCCGATCGCCTCGTACTCGCCGACGTTCGCTCCGACCAATGTGGCGTTCTACACGGGTTCCTTGCTCCCGGAATCTCAGAACGACCTCATCTTCGGTGCGTGGGATGGGATACAGAACGACCACGGGCTCCGCGACCTGAGGCTCACGGCGGACGGAACGGCCGTCGTGAGCCAGACGATCCTGGTGACCGCAACGGAAGGAATCTTGGACGTGGAGATGGGTCCCGACGGCTACCTCTGGGTCACGACGCAGTCTACGATCCAACGGCTCGTCGCAGCGAACGCGACGTCGACCGATGCAGTCGCGTTCCCGGCTCTCCTCCTCGGGCCCACCCTCTCCGTCGTTCCTGAATCGCGACCATCCGCATTCTGGCGCAAGCTTTAGGGCCTGGTCGCGATATCCGCCCGAGGGCCCCTCGGTCAGCGGTGGGCCCGGGGCGGAGGTGCGTCGCGAATGGGTTCCAGTCCGAACGTGAGGCGGGCGTTAGTTGGTGTGAGCGTGGTGTTGGCGGCATTCGTGATCGCGGCGGGCCTCAGCGGCGTGGCATCCGCCGGGCGGCCTTCAGGAGTCAGAGCCTTCCTGGTTGGCTCGGGGTTCCTCTGCGGAGAGGAAGGCGCCTGTCCGGACGTCTCGAGGGCGGATAACGGAGACACCGTCGAGATCGCAGGCGATGGCACGTTCAACCCCGCGACGCGGAACGCGACGGGCAGCGGCACGTTCGTCCATCACCTTGCGGACGGGACCGTCTTCGCCCATGGGACGTGGGACGTCGTCGGGCTCATCTCGTTCAAGTCGTTCGGGACCGTCGACTTCGACGGCACGACGATCGAAGGGGGCCTCGCCCTCCTCCGCGTCGCGATCCACCCGAGCGAGTTCCCGGGCGTCACCTTCAGCGGCGTCCTCACGGTGGACTGCCTCGTTGGCAGTGCACCCGCAGGCGCGGACGAAGGCGTTCGCCTGAACGTCCAAGACACTCCGTTCAACTTCAACACGGAGGTCAGCGGGGAGACGCTCTTCCTCCCGCAGTAGCGCCACGGACTCGGTCCCGGAAGCCTTAGTAAGCTCGCGGACCTTTCCGCGACCCGATGCCGTCGTATCGGATCCCGAACGACGACCGCGTGCGGGCGAGTCTCGTCCGGGTGTTCAGCACGCGGCAGATCGTCGACAGCCAGCGACGGCTCAAGGCGCTCGTCGAGAAGGACATGCGAGGGGACGAGCGCTACCGGGTCGGGGAACCGCGGCTCCGGCTCCTGGCGATCGACTCGGGCCTCGTGGACCTCGAAATCAATTGCCGCGACACGGACGAGATGCGGTCCCTCGTCAAGTGTCCCGTGTGCGGGGCGCGGCTCAAGAAGGTCCGGAACATGACGGTGTACGGCGGGACCGTGACCCTGGGCTATCGCTGCGAACGGTGCAAATACTGGACGGGCCTGAAGCGGCGCGTGCCGACGCGGTACGTGTTCACGAGGCGGGCGTGATGCGGGTTCGTTATGAGGGTGGCTTCCTCGTTCAGGAGGCGCTCAAGGAGGTGATCCTCGACCCGGTCCGCAAGACGCCCGGGAGCGTCGTGAGCCACGGGCACATGGACCACCTGACGTCGGGCGGCGTGATGACGCCGGAGACGCTCGAGGTCCTCCGCGTCCGACGCGGATCGGGGAGCGGCGTCGCCTTGCCCTACGGTCGGGAGGTCGAGATGAACGGCTTCCGCGTCACCCTGAAGGACGCGGGACACGTGTTCGGATCCGCCATGGCGCGCGTCGACGACCTCCTGTACACGGGCGACTTCAATCCGGAAGGCGGGGCGACGTGCGGCCGCGCCCGGCCCGAGCACGTGCAGACGCTGGTCGTCGACGCGACGTACGGTCGGCCCGGATTCAGCTTCCCGCCGAAGCACGACGTCGAATCGGACCTCCTGACCTGGCTCGAGATGGAGCTCGCGAGCGGGCCGGTCGCCTTGGGAGGGTACGAGTTCGGCAAGAGCCAGGAACTGATCGCCCTCGCGAACCGCCTCGGCGTCGAGGTCGCCGTCTCCGACACGATCGCGGACCTGGCGGACGTCTACGTGCGGCACGGCATCCCGCTCCGATACCGGCGGATCTCCGGGATCGCGGAGGCGGAACGAAACGACCCGCGCGTCTACGTCCTGCCGCCGGGATGGCTGCGCCCCCCGCTCGACGACAGCGTCTCGTGGCTTGGGTCGATCGGCCTGCGGTCCGCATACGTGAGCGGCTGGTGCGCGTTCTTCGACTACACGCGCCGCTACGGCCTGGACGCGCAGTTCCCGCTGAGCGACCATGGCGACTTCGAGGACGTCATCGACTTCATCGCCGCGTGCGGTCCGCGGCGCGTGTACACGGCGTTCAGCAATGCGAGAGACCTCGCGAAGGCGGTCGAACGCCGCCTCAAGATCAAGGCCGAGGCGCTGCTCACGAGGTGAGCCCATGGACAGCCGAAGGGAAGGCAACACCGTCCTGCTGAAACTCTCTGACGGGGAGGATCTCTTCCCGAGCATCGAGGCGACCGCGACGACGCACGGACTGGAGAACGGCTCCGTCCTCTGGGGGATCGGGATGGTCCAAGACTTCGAGATCGGGTTCTTCGGGCCGAGCGGCTACGAGAAATCCGCGTTCCGGGACCGTCACGAGCTCCTCGCGTTGCACGGCAGCATCGCGATGCGCGGCGACCCGAAGCTCCATCTCCACATCGCGGTCGGAAGGCCGGACCACGGCGTCCTCGGTGGCCACCTGTTCCGTGCGAGGACCGCGGTCGTGAACGAGATCCAGTTGGTGCGCTTCGACACGATCCAGATGAACCGCGTGTTCAACGAAAGGACGGGGCTGCGGGAGCTCGTCCTCGAGTGAACCCGCCGTCGCGGTCGCCCCTCACTCCCATGTCGCCCTCTCGATCTCACGTTCCACTTTCGTCTTCTTCCGGAACGCGCGGTAGTGGTCCTTGCAGAGGTGGACGCGCCGGGGTTCGCCGATCAGCTTCAGCTCCGGCAGGGCTTCCTTCACCTTTCGCGTCGAGAGGGACCGTTTCGCCGCCTTCCCGCAATCCACGACGCCGCACACCTCGTCCGGGGCCACGTTGGCGGCGATGCCTGGCCCGATATTTGTACGTGTGCGGTCCGTGATTCCGCCGACCTTCTCCGATGCGGGCCCCGCAAGCTGTGACGGCACGGTGGCGCGCGGGCTAGGGCTCTCGCCGGCGGAACATCCCCGTGGCGGCCGCCGCGACGATGAGCATCGCCATGATGAGGGCGAGGGAGGAATCCGCTCCGAACGCGATGCGGGGCGGCGGCGGGACCGCACTCTCCACGTCGAGGGACGTCGGCGCGAGGCTCGGGAGGTAGACCGCCAGGACGGTCCCCGGAAGCGGCAGGACCGCATACGCTGGGGTCGTCGCGCCGGAGTCCGGCGCGTAGAAGAGGCCGAGCGTATCCGCGGTGATGTTGACCTCGACGCCGTTTGCCCGCACGTGAAGCGTTCGGGTCGGGTCCACGGGCATCGTGTCGGGGTCGAACGCGAGGAGGACCACCGCCCGGACGGGAGCGGACGAGTTCACCCGGACCGTCGCTTTGCCCGGAGCGACCCGCTGTGGCCACGCCGCTACGTCGATCCGGTAGCGGGCCGAATTCTCGACCCAGCCTCCGCCGGACGTTGCGACGAGATCGAACTCCGCGACGACTTGGCCCGCGGTGATCGCGTCGAGGACGGCCCTCCATTCCGCCTTGTACGGTGTGGCGGTGGGAATCGCCTTGAAGACGAGCAGGTCGGACGACGCCATCTGCGCGACGACCTGGGTGCCCGAGAGGACGAAGGAGCCCGCGCCGAGGACGAACCGCGCGTGCGCCCCACCGATCGTGTACGAGACCGACGACGCCGGCCACGAGCCCGGCCACGCGGTCGCCGTCGCGTGCTGCGAGATGTTCGTGGCCGAGGCCGGCAGCTCGATCATCACCGTGCGCGGGGCCGTCGTCCGGATCTCGAAGAGCCCCGTCGGATCGTCGTGGGCGCGGACCTCGACGTCGAATCCTTGCACGTAGAACGTCGGCCCGCGGAGCTGCGGGTCGCGCAACGGGAGGAAGGGCCCGATATCGATCGAGTCGACGTACCGCACGGTGGCGTTCGGTCCCGCGGTGACGTAGGAGCGGAACGGGCCCATCGGTTCCGTGTACGTGAACGAGACGTAGGTCCCCAGGACGTCGCCGCGCGTCTGGTTGTACTCGAACGAGCCGAAGAGGAGGGACGAGTACGGCGTGTCCGCGTCGATCGAGGCGCTCGGCACCGCGGACGACGAAATAGGGAGGAGGCCGGAGGGCGCGTGAGAGGGGGCAGATCCGCTGAGTGCGACGGGCAGCAGTGAAAGCACCGTGAACGCCGCCGCCGCTTTTGCGAGATTTGCGCACGCGCCCTTGCCGTCCTCCATCTACCAATTACTGTCCGTTCGACGATATGCCGCTTTTGGTCCGGCCGGGCAACTCCTTGGGACGCCCTTCGAACCCGGTCGACGACGCCGCCCTCGGACGCGTTTCGACCGCTGTACGCAAAGTATCTTTATCCCGAACCGGCATGCGTCGCCCTGACATGGGTCCGTGGGACGTCTTCCTGCGCGTATCGTTCGCCGGCTTCGCGGCGATCCTCGCGACGGTGTCCGTGAAGTCGTACGTGCGACACCGGGAGCGGCGTTTCCTCCTGTTGAGTGCCGCGTTCGGCCTGTTCCTCGCGCAAGGCGTCTGGCTCCTCGCCGAAATCGCGACGGCGCCGACGCCTTCCGTCGGCACTCCCTGGCTCGCCCTGAACCTCGCGGTGCTCGTGTCGCTCTACCTCGCGCTGTTGCGGTGATTGCATGTCAGAAGGCCTTGAACTGGAAAGCCGCCGTCGGATCTACGACTTCCTCACGGCGAACCCGGGGGTCCACCTCCGGCGAATCGGGCAGGCGCTCGGCATGTCGACGGGCATGCTCTCCTACCACCTCGGATACCTCGAGCGGAACGGCGTCCTGAAGGCGGAGGAGGACGGCCATCGCAAGCGATACTTCATCGCCCGCGCGTTCGTCGAGGCGCAGCGGCGGATCCTCGCGGTCTTGCGACAGGACGTGCCCCGCAAGATCATGCTCGAGCTCTTGACGTACGGCGACCGGACGTTCGCCGACCTGCAGATGAGCGTCGGCGTCTCGAAGTCGACGTTGTCGTATCACCTGCAGAAACTGATGCAACGGGACCTGCTCGTCCGGACGAAGCGGGAGCGGGAGAGCGTCTTCACGATCAAGGACATGGAGGAGGTGCGAAAACTCCTCCTCGCGAACCGGTCGAGCTTCCAGGACGATGCGGTCGACCGATTCGCCGACCTCTGGACGAAGATGCGTACGTGACCGTCCCGGAGGCGGGAGTTATGCCCAATTGGGCATAAGCGCGGTCACGGCGCCTTCATGAATTCGCGCAGCAAGCACGTCGCGTAGGCGCCTCGCGTGAGTTCGACGCTCACCCCGAGTCCGTTGCCGACCACCGCGGCGTCGAGGTCGCGGAACGGCGCGAGGATCTCGCGTCGCGTCCCCTTCGACGAAAGCCGAGGGAGTTCCGGGATGATGAAGTCCTCCCGTCGAAGCCCCTCTGAGGCGACGATCTGCTTCTCGATTTGCCCGGGCTCGCCTCCGGCGAAATCCGATTCGGAGCCATACAGGAGTCCGCTCACCCACGCCTTCCCCTCCCGGCACCGTTCCGTCACACGACCCAGGTTGTCGCATGTGACGTCGACGAGCCGATCGCGATCCGGAAGCCCGAGGCGGTCCGCGGGCAACACGAGATCCCCCGCGACGGGCTCGTGGATCGGGAGGCCGCGCCGGAGCCGCTCGGCGAGCATCCGGTTGTAGAGGTACGATTGGTACCCGTGCACGAACATCAGGAGCAGATTGAAGGGCAGCTGCCGCAACGCGCCCACGTATTCGCCGGGATGCGCGGCGAGATGATTCAGGAGGGCTTTCTCGAATCCGTACGACCTCGGGTACGTCCGGAGGGCCGCACGCACATCCCCCGTGTCGCGCAGGGCCGCACGGACCTCGTACGATTCCGGATCCTCGCCCTCGATCGGATTCGCGGCGTACGCCTCGACGGCCTCCCGGAATTCGCCTCGCACGATGTGGCGACCGACGACATGCGTGATGGGCCGCACGGAGCCGAACCGCTGCACCCCGAAGAAGTTCGGAAAGCCGCCGAACGCCCGGAGCTGCCGCGCGGTCTCTTCGACGGTCCTGGCGGCCGTCTCGGGTGGAACCGCAAGATCCCGAACGAGGATCCGGAAGCGGTTGCCCAGGAGGTCGCCGATCTCGAGGGGGTGGTCGGACCGGAACACGTCCACGACGTCGAGGTCTTTGAGCCGGAGGCCTTGGATCGCGTCGGGCGCCACGTCCTCGAACGAGAACAGCTGCGTCGTGACGGCCCGCTTGTCCTTCGTCCCCGCGAAGCCGATTCGCCGGCGGCTGATGTGCAACGCGCGCGCGAGTTCCCGGACGAGGCGGTTCGTCTCCCAGTTCCGCAGGCGGAGCGCCGCGATCGCGTACCGGCCGTCGGCCACGGTCGGCGGTGGCGAGGAGACCTCTTCGACGGCGAAATCGTCCGCCGTCTCCTTGAGGATGCCGCCGACCCCGGGCGTGGACGTCAGGTACCCTTCGATCCCGACGTCGCGCTCCATGAGCCTACGCGAGCTCCTTCTCCAGGGTCTGCCTCGCGCCGCCGAACTCCGAGGCGAGGCTCTCCGCGACCCGCTTCAGCGCGGCCTGCGGGCTGCCTTTCTTCACCTTGACCGTGAGGACCGGCTTGTCGAGCTGCGGGTGCCCCGTGTAGTAGAGCGCGTCCTCGACGTCCGGGTCTTTCAGGAGGGCCGTGATGAGCGGATAGATGACCGTATCGTCCGGGTTCAGGATCTCAATCCGGACGGAGTCTTTCTGCTTCTCGAGGAGACGCATCTGCATGGAAGGGTGCGGAGCGGCTGCGCCGATTTAAGGTTTTGCGGCAGAACCGACCTCGTCCGCGCGGTGGTCGTGAAGTCGAAGGGCGTTCCCGAACGGATCCCAGACGGTCCCTGCGTTGGCTCCTTCCTTCTTCACCCGAATCCCGCGGGATTGCAGAAAGCTCGCGGCCTTCTCGAAGTCGTCCACGTGAAATTCGAACGGTGTCCCCTCGCCCCCAGGACCGCCGGCCACTTTCGGCAGCTTCGAGTTCCGATAGAGGGTGAGCTGGCCTCCGGAAACCTCCACGACCGTCCAGACGGGGTTGACTTTTCCGACGACGCGAAAACCGAGAACATCCCGATAGAAGGCGATCGCTTTCTCCATGTCGTCCACGGGGATCACGACGTGCCCGATGTCTTTGACCACGGCCATGCGCCGTGAATCTGGATCCGACGTTATGAACCTGGTCGTGGCCCTTGTTCCCGCGACCGTCCGAAGGAATCTAAATAGCGCGTGGGCCCATCGCGGACTCCCGATGCCCGCGCCCGAGCCGCCGTCCGCGGAGACGTTCGCGAGCGAGGCGGAGGATCTCCTCGAGTCGATCGAGCGGGCGCGGAAGAAGGTCGAGGGGCTCCCGGGCCTCATCGACGGCACGCTCGACCGTTTCCGCGAGCGGATCGACCGCCTCATCCGGGAGAGCGAGGTGGACAACTGGCGGCAGGTGCGGATCTTCACGCGGGACGTCGACACGGTCGCCGCGGACCTCGCGAAAGCCTTGAAGGAGAAGCGGCTCTCGCCCCGCCTCGTCGCCGCCCTCGATGCCTCGCTGCGGAAGGCGCGGAAGCGGGACTTCTACGGCGCGCGGAGGGCGTGGCGCAAGCTCGACAAGGTCGCGCAGCAGGGCGCCGACGTGCGCGACCTCCAAGGCAGGTACCGCGAATCGTACAAGACCGTGGAAGCGCGAATCCGTCAGCTGCGGACCCAGATTGAGCGGCTCGAGAAGATCCCGAAACCGCCGATGTCCCCGGAGGACGCGCGGGCGTTCAACGAGGACGTCGACGCGTTCAACGAGGCCGCGACGGCCGCGTACCTGGACTTCCTCGCACGGAGCCGAGCGGACGTCGCGATCCCGCTCCTGCTCGAGGCCGCCCAAGGCCGCGGCATCGGCGTCCCCGCGCCGCCGCCAAACTCGGACCCGGAACCGCTCATGCGCCTACTGAACAACGCGAGCCCGCAGGGGGAGGCGTTCCGCAGCCGCTCGTTCTACGGCCTCCTCGAGCTGCCGGCGTACTCGGACGCGAAGCTCACCCACGTATTCGGCGATTCCCGTCTGATCCGGAGCGCGCTGGAGTCCGCGTGGTCGTGGCTCAAGGCGGTGCGCGACGACGAGCGCCGAACCCTCCAGATCCAGTGGAGCGAAGACGCGACGATGCTCCGCCGTCGGATGCCCGCGATCGTCGAATACCTCGAGCGGATCTCGAACGTGAATGATGCGGCCGTGAGGGGACACCTCCTGATTGCGTCCCTGAACAACGGCCGGTTCGAGGCGTTGCAATCGGCGGCGCGGTTGTACGCGACCCACGGGGACGCGGCGGCCCGGAAGTGGCGGGCGCTCCTCGAGAAGGATGTTGAATCGATGCGCACGGAGGCCGCCGCGCTCACGGCGGTCCTGAAGAAGTTCCCCGAGCCGGGAAAAGTCGAGGCCGGCTGAGCCAGGCACGATGCGAAGCGAACAAATGCCCGCGATGCCATCGCCCCGCGGGTGACTCGGATGGTCCAGAAGATCATCGACATCGTCGGGACCTCGCCGGAGAGCTTCGCGAAGGCCGCCTCGAACGCGGTCGCGGAAGCCGCGAAGACCGTGCGGGGAATCCGGTGGGCGCGGGTGGGGGAACTCGAGATGGACCTCGACGGTCCGAAGGTGAAAGCGTACCGGACGATGGTGCGGATCTACTTCGACATCGAACGCTGAAGCGACCGCAATCGGCTCGGCCCGCCTCGGCCATGCGCGCTGCGGGGCGGATCGGCGATGGGCATCTACGCAATCGCGGCGTATCGACTGAAGCGAGGGAAAGAACAGCAGCTTCGAGAGGTCTTGAAGGACCATCTCCCGATCCTTCGAAAGGAAGGCCTCGTCACGGACCGACCGCCGTACCTGATGCGGGCCGCCGACGGCACGTTCGTCGAGGTCTTCGAATGGGAGTCCGCGGCCGCGATCGAAACGGCCCACGAGAACTCTCAGGTGCGGGCGATGTGGGCCCGGTTCGAAGCGGCGTGCACGTACGAGTCGCTCGGGAATCTCAAGGAGTCAAAGGACCTGTTCGCGAACTTCGAGTCAATCGATCTCTAGCTTCGGTCGGACCGGCCGAGCGTCGAAGGGCGGCGACGCTCCGATGCACGGGATCGACTGGAAGACAGGAGGAGTTGGGGAAACGTTGATTGTTCACGGTAGGACTTCCGCGCGTCCGAGGCGGGGCTGGCTATGCGGCGGATGGAACTCACCGCGTCGGTCGTCCTGGTGATCGCCGGAATCTACTTCCTGCTCTTCCATCGAGACCCACTTCCGCTGAACCACGAGTCCGTGGGACTGGGCAACCTTCACTTTGTGCACGACATCATCGGGATCGGCCTGATCGGAATCGCCGGGCTGCTGTGGTGGCGCTCGAGGCCGCGCGTGAGCGCTCCGTCGATGAACTGAAGATGAACAGCCCTTGGAACAAACGCATTTAGCGACCGCGACGTTTCCCCTCAAGAGGAGGTAACGGCCTGCTCGATTTCCTCGCGAGGCCCGCGTTCGACTCGATCCTCCTCGGCAGCCTCTACACGATGATGGCCTTGGGCCTCACGCTCACGTACAAGGTCACGAAGATCCCGAACTTTGCCCACGCGGAGTACGTCACGATCGGCGGGTATGTGACGGTCGTCGCGGTAAAGGCGCTCGGGGGATGGCCTTGGGCTCTTTTCGCCGTCCCGATCGCCTTCGTTATCGCCGCCCTCGTCGCCGTAGTCGTGGACGAGCTCGTCTTCAAGCCGCTCTTCCTCCGCGGCGCGACCCCGATCCACCTCCTCGTTGCGTCGATCGGCGCGGGGCTTATCCTCCGATACATCGTGACGATCTACGCGGACCTCTCGGACCTTCTCACCGCGAAGGCGAACCTCTCCTCGAACGTCATCCTCTTCCTGGCGAATGCCTCCCTCACGACGCTCCACGTGACGATCGTCCCGACGGTCGCCGGGGTCGTGGTGGCGCTTCACCTCCTCTTCACGAGGACGAAAATCGGGAAGGGCATGCGCGCGATGGCGAGCAACTACGACCTCGCTCGCGTCTCCGGGATCAACACGGGTGCCGTGCGCCGCCTCACCTGGTTCCTCGCCGGGGGCCTCGCGGGACTCGCGGGGGCGTTCTGGGCGATTTACAACCCGATTCAGACGGATACGGGGTGGCGGGCGCTCCTTTACATTTTCGCGGCTGCAATCCTCGCAGGGATGACGAGCTTCTACGGGACGATTGCGGGAGGGTACATCGTCGCAGCCGCGGGGAACTTCGGGGTTTTCTTCCTGAACCGAGCGTACGGGGTCGACGTGGGCTATCAACCGCTCATCGCGCTCGCGATCATTATCGCAGTCTTCTTAATCCGGCCCACCGGCTTCGCAGGACTCACATGGCGGGAGGTCGTCGACCGGACGCGCTCCCTGGCGAGGCGGCTCTTGGAGGCGGCGCGCCGGATCGGCGCGGCGAGGGGATGAGACGATGGCGGACCTCGGCCTCCTCTTTGCGTCGATTGCGGCGTTCGTCGGCGTCTACATGATCCTCGCCGTGAGCCTGAACCTCGAGTTCGGCTACGGAGGCCAGCCGAACCTGGGCAAGGTCCTGTTCTTCTCGATCGGGGCGTACATTGCAGGGATCCTCGTCGCCCGCATCGTCGCGGGCCTCGCCGGGTTCCAAGGCGATGTGTTCGGCCCCTCTGCGTCCCAGGCCCGCTTCCTGTTTGCGGAGAGCCATCCCGCCGTGATCATCGGCCTCTTCCTCGCGGCCCTCGCCATCGGGGCCATCGCCGGAGGTGCCTTTGGATACCTTGCGTCCTTTCCCGCCTTGCGACTGCGCGGCGACTTCCTCGCGATCGTCCTCATCGCGGCCGGAGAGGCAACCCGGATTTTCGTGTACACATACGAGCCCTTGGCCGGCGGGGCGATCGGAATCCTGGGCGTGCCGCATCCCTTTGTGTGGCTCGGGGCGACGGCGGGTCGGGTGGCGTATGCCTTGGTCATCCTTGGCATCGCCAGCGTGTTCTATCTCTTCGCGGAACGTCTCACCGCGTCCCCCTTCGGGCGCCTGCTGAAATCGATCCGGGACGATGAGCTCGTCGCCAACGTCCTCGGCAAGCGGACGCCGAGGGTGAAGGGCACCGTCCTCGTAATCGGGAGCGGGATGGCCGCCGTGGCGGGAGTCCTCAACGCGTTCTACCAGCAGAGCGTCCTCTCTGTCGACTACATTCCGCAGGTCACCTTCCTCGCCCTCACGATGGTCTTGCTGGGAGGCCTCGCGAACCATCGGGGAGCGGTCGCGGGCGTCCTGCTCCTCACCGTTCTGGACCGATTCACCCAGCCGCCATTCCTCGCGATCTTCGGCGTCTTCTGGACCTTCCCGGTCGATTTGAACTACCTTCGGTACATCGGGATTGGCGTGCTCATCATCCTCATCCTCCGGTTCCGGCCGCAGGGCCTCGTGCCCGAACGCCCCGTCCCGACGCCGGTGCCTGAGGAAAGCTCCGAATCCGCGGCGCTTGCGGACGGCGGCGGTCCAGCGTGAGCGCGCCTCGCCGTCACGTTTTAGTGTAGTCCGCGCATTCTCTCGGCCATGGCGGAGGCGGGGGGAACAGTCAAAGGCTCGTCGAAAGTCGTACTCGCGATCTTGATCGCGCTTGTCGTGATCCTAGGCGGGACGACGACGTACTTGGCAATCCGGTCCGTGCAGCCACCGACGGCTGTCACATACGTGATCGGCGTTGAAATCGCCGTGAGCGGCTCCTACGCATCGGACGGTCCCTTGCGACGCGACGGGGCGTTCCTCGCGATCACCCAAATGAATACGGAGCTAGCGGCTGCCGGATCGCCCATCCATTTCGAAAAGATCCACGTCGACTCGATGGCGCAGGGCGCTACGGCCGTGACTGCGTTCGAGCAGCTCGTCGCGGCGGGAGTGAAAGTCGTCGTCGGACCCCTTTCTAGCGCGGAGGTCGGATCCGTCGCACCCCTCGCAGACTCGAACCACGTTGTCGCGATCAGCCCCTCGGCCACGGCGCCTCGCCTCGCGCTCGACGACTTCGTCTTCCGCGTCGCGCCGAACGACGCGTTCCAAGCGAGCGCCCTCGCGGAGCTGTTCGGTGAACTCGGCTATACGAAGGTCGCGGTCATGGCCCGCGACGACGACTATGGCCGCGGAATCGCGAACTTCACGGAGGGCATCTTCGAGGCCGCGCCGTATAACGGGGTCGTGGAGAAGACCTTCTACTCGACGCAGTCTGGGACGGACTACGCGCCTCCGGTGGCCGCCCTCAGCGCTCAAGTCGGGACCCCCGCGGCCACCACGGCGGTCCTCCTTGTCGCCTTCGAGGACGACGGGATCGGCATCCTTAACCTCGCGAGACAGGACCCGAATTTGAGCCAAGTCCGGTGGTTCGGATCCGAGAGCGTGACCCGGCCGAAGTACGTCGACCCGAGCACGCCCGCCGAAATCAAGGATTTCCTCGTGAGCCGGAACATGACGGGGTTCTTCCCGTTCCCGCAGCAATCCCCGGTCGTGGAGAAATTCGTGGCCGACTACCAGGCCGCCTACGGACGCGCCCCCTCGCCGTACGCCTACTACTCGTACGACGCGGCGATGATTGCGATGTTGTCAATCCTCCGCGCGGGCAAGTACGATGGAGACGCCATCCGCGCGATGGTGCCAATCGTCGGGGAGACGTACATCGGTGCGAGCGGCCACAAGATCTTCGACCAGTTCGGTGACTACGCGGCCGCCGACTACCGGATCTGGAACATCCGTCTCGAAGGATCGAATTACGTCTTCAAGCAAATCGGCACCTGGTTCTACCTGACCGGGACCATCGAGTGGGACTGAGGGAGCCCGTCACGTGGGGCCAGAGGAAGGACACAGGAAGCCCTTCCTTCGGCTCGAAGACGTGCGGAAGCATTTCGGCGGCGTCCACGCCGTGGACGGCGTCACCGCCGACGTCCGCGAGGGGGAGCTGCTTGGTCTCATCGGGCCGAACGGCAGCGGCAAGACGACCCTGTTCAACGTGATCTCGGGCGTACACAAGCCCGACAGCGGAACCATCCTCTTCCAGGGAGAGCGAATCGACGCCCTTGAGCCGAACGAGATCTTCGCTCGAGGTGTCGTGCGTTGCTTCCAGAACCCGCGGCTCTTCCGCGGCATGACGGTTCTGGAGAACGCCCTCGTCCCGCCGCGGGATCAGATCGGCGAGAAGGCGCGCCACGCGGCGTTCCCCTCCCGGTGGACGGACCAGGAACTCCGCCTCGCTGCTAAGGCCTTGCAGACGCTCGCCGCCCAGCAACTCGCGGGCGTGAGGTCTCACTGGTCCGGAGAAATCTCCGGCGGGCAGATGAAGCTGCTCGAGCTCTCGCGGGCGCTCATGGGGGAGCCGCGTCTCCTCCTCCTGGATGAGCCCACGGCGGGCGTTGCGCCGAAGCTTGCGGGGGAAATCTTCGAGGGGATCGTTCGCCTTCAAAAGGACCTCGGCTTGACGTTCGTCGTGATCGAGCACCGCCTGGAGGTCCTCTTCGACTACGTCGAGCGGTTGCTCGTGATGCACCAGGGGAAGATTCTCTTCTCCGGCCACCCCGACGAAGCCGTGAAAGACCCCAACGTGGTCGACGCCTATCTCGGAGAGTGACGGCCTGGGGAGTCTCGCCCTCGATGCGATCGATATCGCTTGCGGCTACGGGAAAGCGGTCGTGGTGCAAGGCATGTCCGCCCACCTCGATTCAGGGGAAATCGTCGCCCTCGTTGGCCCGAACGGGAGCGGCAAGAGCACGTTCCTGAAGGCGATCGTCGGCCTGGCGTCCCTCTTCGAAGGCCGCGTCTTGTTCGATGGACACGACGTGACGACGCTCCCTCCGGAGGAGAAAGCCCAGATGGGACTCGGCTACGTGCCCCAGGTCGACAACACGTTCGGGGACCTCACGATCCGGGAGAACCTGGAGATGGGCGCGTACGCAATCCGGGACCGCGCGCAGGTGGCGGAGGACCTGGACCGCGTGTTCGCCCTGTTCTCGATCCTCGGCGAGCGGCGTTCCCAGTCCGCGTTAACGCTGAGCGGCGGGGAGCGGCAGATGCTCGGGATCGGACGGGCCTTGATGGCCCGGCCGCGGGTCCTGCTCCTCGACGAACCGACCGCGGCCCTCGCGCCAAAGATGGTCAACGAACTCTTCCGGCGAATCGCCCAGATTCGGGACTCCGGCGTTCCGATCCTCCTCGTCGAGCAACATGCGAAGCGCGCGCTCGAGATCGCCGACCGAGGCTACGTCCTCGTGGCGGGCCGGAAGGCGATGGAGGGCACCGGCGCGGAGATCCTGGCCAGGGAGGACCTGAAGAAGATCTTCCTCGGCCGCAAGTAGACCCGAGGGGTTCTTAGCGAACGGCCGGTTGACCCCCGCGGCATCCATGGCCGCCCGCATCCACGTCGTCTGGTACACGGACCCGCACAACATCTGGTGCTGGGGCTGCGAGCCGATGGTCCGACGGCTCCAGGTCGTCTATCCGGACGCCGTTGAGGTCGAGGTCCGGATGGGCGGCCTGTTCGAGGACTTCACCCCGGTCCGGGAGCAGTGGGCGCGGATGTCCGGCGGCCGATGGACCGCGTCCGTGCTCGCGTTCTTCGAGGCCGTTGCCGAGCAGCACCGCATGCCGATGAACTCACAGCGCATGATCGAGAACGTCGACGATTTCGATTCGACGTGGCCCGCGTGCATCGCCGTCAAGGCCGCGGAGCTCCAGGGCCGCGACGCCGCCGCGCGATACCTGCGAGCCCTGCGGGAGGCGTGGTGCCTCGACGGCCGGCCGATCCACCGGCGGGGCGTGCAAATCGAGGTCGCGAGCGAGTCGGGGCTGGATCCAGACGCCTTCGAGACGGCCCTGGAAGACGGGCGCGCCGAGAACGCGTTCCGGAACGACCGCGAGGAGTGCGAGCGTCACGAGGTCACGGGATTCCCGACGTTTGAGATCACGCGGGACGAAACGACCGCGCGAATCAATGGCTGGCAGCCGTGGGAGGTACTCGAAGACGTCCTGCGGAAAGTCGACGCGGATGTCGTGCCAAAGGTGCTCGAGCCGACCGAGAAATCGGTCCTCGCCGTCCTCCGCCGATACGATCGGTGCGCGACGCGCGAGATCGCCGCAATCCTCGGGGTAACGGACGACGACGCGGAACTCCTCCTCGAGGACCTGGAGGGACGCGGCAGGGTGAGCCCTCGGACGGTCGGGAACGGGCTCGTGTGGGAAGCGGCCCAAGGGATCAGGGAGGCCGAAGCGGAGCGGGATCGCGCGGTCCTGTGACCGGCGCCGACGTCCTCACGGGAGGTCCGGGAACAGCTCGCGGCGCGACGGCGGCGACTCGGAAGGACGCACGGGAATCTCCCACTCCCGCGCGAGGTGGTCGCCGATGCCCTTGATTCGCTCCATGTCTCCGTCCCATTCCTCGAGCACCGATGCGAACCGCGTCTCGAGATCTTGCACCTGGCGGATCACCCGCTTCTCCAGCCGGTTCGATTCCCGGCCCTCGTAGACGACGTACAGCAGGAGGCGAGGTCCGCGGCCGAAGGCGACCTGGTGCCGGTCCCCGAGCTCGATGCTCCGCACGCTGCCGATGCCGAGGCTGTGGAACGAATCGTCCATGAAATTCTGGACCGCACTGAACATCGACGCGATGAGGTCCGGATCCTTGTCCGAGCCGGAGCGGCGGGAGAGGTGGACGAGCGGCGTCCCGCCGGCGTCGGTCAGGTAGACGTGCTCGACCGTGCGCCGAAACACGTGCGGGAAGCCGAACACAATCCGAGCGGTTGTCGTGCCGGCATTAATCCCTTGGGAGGCGATTATCCGGGGCGATAGCCGCAGGCCATGCCCCGACCGAACCCTGATGTACCCGCCGGCCTCTCCCGGCCCGAGGGGGGCGGCGTGTCCTATCTGGTCCTCATCGGCGGCGCGTTGATTGCCGTACAAGGAACTCGGCCGGCGTAGGCCGCGCCTCACCTCGTCGCGGTCCGAGCGCTCGCCTTGCGGCCGTTGCCGATTCCGGGGACGAGCGCCTTGACGGCCTTCGCCAAGGTCCGGAACACCCCGACGGATCCGGCCCCGCGACGCCTCCGCCACTTGCCCGCCGCGCCGGCCGCCGCCTGCGCGAACAGGAACTCCGGCCCGATCCCGGGCCCGTATTCCTGCCGGACGTACGCGGCGATTTCGGCGAACCTGTGCGGCTTCATTCGTTCCTCGATCACGGCCCTTCCGTACATTGCCATCATGGTGTGGTTCTCCTAGGCGCCCTTTTCCAGGCGCCTAGATGGCCGAAGGGGGGAGGGACCCATGTGCGTGCCTCAGTAGGTACAATGTAACTCCGCGAAATCGCGGTGCGACCGTGGGCCCGCCCATACGTTCTTACGCGCGCATCCCGCTGTGCGTGAGCCGGTGCCCGTCGTGCGCCTGACGGCCAAAGAGCGCATCCTAATCCACCTCGCGGATTACGCGAAGTACGCGGACGTCGTCGAGGTGACGCCGGAAATCGGACAGGAAGGAATCGCGCACGCGGCCGACATCTACGTGCAACACGTGCGGCAGTTCCTCGACCCGCTCCTCAAGGAAGGGCTCGTGCGGGAACGGACCGCGCACGTCAAAGGCCACCGCCGGCGCCTCAAGGTGTACGACCTCACGGACTCCGGCCGGCTCTCGGCGTCCCGCCTACGGGAGCAGGTCCGTGGCGAACGGATCCGGGTCCGCGATGCGACCGGCGTGCGCGAGACCACGGTCGGGGAGGTCGTCCGGGAGGCGTCCGGCAAAATCACCATCGCCTCCCTGATGCGCGCAGCGGGGGAAGAAGAAGTCGTCGACCTGAGCGCGCTTGGAGCGGTTGCAACTCCTGGAATGGTGGCGCGGCTCGCGGAGGCGCCCCGTGTCGCCGTCTTTGTGGGCCGCCAGGATGAGCTCGACGCCCTCACCCGAGAGGAGGCAGGCCCCCGCGTCTTCGTCATCCGAGGAGTCGCAGGAATCGGAAAGTCGAGTTTGGCCGCGAAGGCGTGCGAGAAACTCAAGGGTTCGCACAACGCGTACTGGCACCAGATCCGGCCGTGGGACACCCGTCCATCTGTGCTCGCGGGCCTTGGCGACTTCCTCGCGGCCGTCGGCCGCCCCGGTCTGCGCGCCGTCCTCGCTCGCGGTGAGGCGGCGGGCGCGGACTCCGTCATACGGGACGACCTCCGAGGGGCGCATTGTCTCCTCGTCTTCGACGACGCCCACGAGGCGATCCCGGAGGTCCTCGACTTTCTCCGGTTCCTGAAAGACGTGATCGCGGACGCGCCGGACGGCCGGGCAATCGTCTTGTCGCGGCGGACGGCGGCCTTCTACGATCGACGGGACGTCGCGATCCGACACGTCGTGCGGGAGATCGACCTGCAGGGCCTCGGCCGCGACGAGATTGCCGCACTCCTGCCGGCGGACTCCGACGGAAGGCGTCTCGCCACGATTGCGGAGCGGCTCGGGGGCCATCCACTGTTCGTCGAGCTCCTTCGGTCCGCGCCGGCGCGCGGCATCGCAGCTCCCTCCCTCACCGACGTGCGCCGGTTCATCGAGGAAGAGATCTACGCGGAGCTGTCCGAGCCGGAGCGACGGATGATGAAAGCCGCCGCCCTTTACGAGGTGCCGTTCCCCCGCGACGCCGCGTTCATCGAGCCGTCCCTGTCGCACGACGTCTTCCTCGCGCTGACGACGAAGTCCCTGATCCGCCCGGTGGGTGAGGACGCCTTCGGCGTCCACGACACGATCCGCGATTTCTTCACGTCAATCCTGACGGAGTCCGAACGGAAGGCGCTCGCCCCCGCCGCCATCGCGCGGCTCCTCCGGATGGCGGACGCGGCGAGCGCGTCGAAGGACTTCGTCGCGGCGCTGAATGCGCTGTCGAACGCCCTCGAGCTCGCGATGACTCGGGAGCAGACCGCCACGTCGTCGGAGGGCCTCGGAGACGCATACGAGCGACTCGGCGACCTCCCGGCGGCCCTGGCGGCGTACGCGGAGGCGATGCGGAACGTCGAGGAACCGGAGTCGCTCGCGCGGTTGCACCGCAAGAGCGCCGCGGCCCTCCAAGTCCGGGGCGAGAACGGTCGCGCCGCCGTCGAAATCGAGGCGGGCTTCAAGGCGCTCGTCGAGCGTGACAGCGCGGAGCGGGGATGGCTCAACCTCGTGGCGTGTCGGGTCGCATTCGGCCGAGAGGACTGGGCGGAGGCGCGGGACCATGGGGAGGCCGCATTGGCGTCGTTCCGGGCGATGGGAGACTCGCAGGGCGAAGCGGAGACCCTGCTGCAGCTCGGCGCGTCCGAGATCCGCTCCCCCGGCGCCCGACCGAACGGAGTGGAGCGGTACCTCCTCGGCGCGCTCCAGGCTCTCGGGTCCGGAGGGGACCCGGAGTTCCAGGTCCGCGTGAACGTCTCCCTGGCGAACCTGTATGCGTACCGGATTGGGGACGTCGAGAGGGCGAGACGCCATCTCGCGGCGGTGCGCTCGCTTGAACCGTCGATCGCGGATCCGCACGTCCTCCGTTCCGTCCTGATGCTGCAGGGATGGTTCGCCCTCTACCAGGAGGCGGACTTCGATGCGGCGGAGGGATTCTTCACGCGGGCCGCGGACCTGGCCCGTCGGATCCACGACCGCCTCACCGCCGTGTTCGCGGACCAAGGCATCGCCCAGGCCCTCTTCTTCCGCGGGGACATCGATACGGCACGCCGCCGGCTCGAGGCGTTCGCCGCGGAAGTCCGGGAGGTTGCGGGCCCGGGAGAGGAGGTCGAAGCCCTCTGGTCCATCGCGGAATGTGCGCTCATCCTCGGAGACGTGGACGGTTTCCGGAAGATCGCAGCGGAATTCCGCAATCCGCGGGTGGCCGGGAGCCTCGATGCACGACCGCTCCAAACCCGCGTCCTCGAAGGACTGGAGCGGCTGATCCAGGGAGATCGCGACGGATCCCGTGCGTCCTTTGAGGAGGCGGTCCGCCTCGCCGAGACGAGCTATCTCGCGGGCGAGGCCGTCCCCACGGCCTTCGCGCATTTCTACTACGGCGTCGCTCTGCGCGCGATGGGGGCCGAATCCCAGGGGACGGCTCACGTCCGCAAGGCCCGCGAACTCCTAGAACGGAGCGGCTTCCGCGCCCAGCTCGAGGCGATCGTCCGTGACGAGCCTCGCCTGGTCGCGTCGCTCCGCGACGGAGTCGCCGAGTCGGGGGCGAAGTCCCACTAGCGCCGGGGCCGCCCACCGATCTGGGCGCGCAGGTCAAAGAGCTGCCCAATCCAGTAGTCGATCACGGCCAGCTGCTGCTGGGCGGGCATCCCGCCTTTCCGATACGACGCGAGCTTTTGCTCGAGCGTTCGGAACGTCTTGATGATGTTCACGGGAGGCCACGGCCAAAAATTCTCTCCTCTTGCGACGGTTCTCTCCGGCAAATCCGAACTCCCCTCGGGGCCGCATCGAGCGATTCATCTAAAAACCTTCCGAGTCGCCGCTGCGGATCGACTCCGAAGGGAATCTTATATGTTCCCGGCCCTACCGCCATCGATGCAAGACAAGGGACCGTTCGACAGCCTCGGCCTCGATCCCACCCTGGTGCGGGCCGTCCACGCGCTCGGGTATGAGGCCCCGACGCCGATCCAGCGGGAGGCGATCCCACCGATCCTCGCCGGACGCGACGTGATCGGCACGGCCCAGACCGGGTCGGGCAAGACGGCCGCCTTCCTCCTGCCGATCCTCCAGCGGTTCCTGCAGGAGCCGTCCCGCGGCACGCGCGCCCTCGTGCTCTCGCCGACCCGCGAGCTAGCGGCGCAGATCGAGACGGCGTTCCGCGGCCTTGCGAAGGGGACGCGGCTCCACGCCCACGCGGTGTACGGCGGCGTCGGGATGGCGCCGCAGGAACACGCTCTCCGAGGCGGGGTCGACGTCGTCGTCGCGACCCCCGGACGGCTGCTCGACCACATGTCCCGCCGGAACGTGGACTTCCGGGCGCTGCGGGTTCTCGTCCTCGACGAGGCCGACCGGATGCTCGACATGGGGTTCCTGCCCGACGTCCGGAGGATCGTCGACGCCCTGCCGAGGGATCGCCAGACCCTCCTCTTCTCCGCGACGATGCCCGAGGAGATCGTGCTGCTCTCCCGGACGATCATGCGCACCCCGGTCCGGATCGCCGTGTCGCCGCCCCAGCGGCCTCCGCCGACGATCCGGCATGAGGCGTTCCCGGTCCCCTCGCACCTCAAGACCGCCCTCCTGGTCCGGCTTCTCGGCCGGGAGGACATGATGTCCGTGCTCGTGTTCGTGCGGACGAAGCGGCGCGCGGACCGCGTTGCCCGGCAAGTGGGCGTGGCGGGGTTCGACGTCGCCCGGATCCACGGCGACCGCAGCCAGAGCCAGCGCGAGACGGCGCTCGCGGGCTTCCGCTCCGGGCGGCATCAGATCCTCGTGGCGACGGACGTCGCGGCGCGGGGCATCGACGTCGAAGGCATCTCGCACGTGATCAACTACGACGTGCCGGCGGTCCCGACGGACTACGTGCACCGGGTCGGGCGCACGGCGCGGATGGAGGCGGCCGGCGAGGCAATCACCCTCGTCGCACCGGAGGAGGAGCCGGACGTCCGCGCGATCGAGAAGACGCTCGGCCGGTCGATCCCCCGCGTCACCCTCCCGGACTTCGACTACCGTGCGCCGCCGCCCCCGAGGGCCCGCGGGCGGGAAGGCGGACGGCCGCCCCGGGACGCGCGGCGTGACGGCGGGCGGGACCGATGGCGGCGCCGGCCTCCGCGTCGGTGACCACGCGGAACCTCACGTTCTGAGGTGCCAAGCATCCGCGACGAAAACCGAGACGAAAAGGAGACGGCGCGGACGGAGGCGTTCTCCGACGGCATCTTTGCGTTTGCCGTCACCTTGCTGGTGCTGGATCTCTACGATCCCACCCTGGGCAGGACGGTTTCGCTGGCCCAGGGCCTGGAGGACGAATGGCCCTCGTTCTTCGCCCTCGGTACGAGCTTCATCACGGTCCTCATCATGTGGATGAACCACCACAACATGTTCACGTACATTCGGCGGATCGATCGGCGGCTCATGCTCCTCAACGGCTTGCTGCTGCTCTTCGTCGTCCTGACGCCCTTCACGACGTTGCTCGTCGCGAACCACATCTCGGCCGCCGACCAAAGCGTGGCCGCGGCGGTGTACGCCGGCAACTTCCTACTCGTGTCAATCGTGTGGAACGGCCTCTGGCGCTACGTTTCCTCGGGGCACCGACTGCTCGGGGACGAGGTGACGGAGGAGCAGGTGCGGACGATCACGAACCAGTACTTCGTCGCCCCCGTGTCCTACGGAGCGGCGCTCGTCCTCTCTCAGATCAGCGGCTTGGCGAGCGTCGTGCTCATCCTGATCGTCGCCGCGTTCTTCGCGATCACCGCGACCCTCGGAAAGTGAGGAGGCGTGAGGCGCCCGGTGATCACGAAATACTTTCCCTTGCGCGCCTCTTCTTCGTTGCCGCGGAGACCATCTTCCGGACCGTCGTTTCGTCGATCTCTCCAATCGTCGCATCGAACCAGGCGACCGCCTCGCGATGGTTCGCGGTGAGTTCCTCGGCATCTTTGACGAACGCCAACCGCTCCAGCCGGCGGACGACGTCCTTCGGCAACTCTCGGTAGACCTACCGTATGCGGAAGTCGTAATGCAGCGGCCCGTATCGCATTCGGAGCGCCTCGACGAGGGATTGCACGACGAGTGCGCGATAGAATTCGAGGGCCTCGAGCGAGTTGCCCCGATGAATCTCCTTCGGGACGAACGGCCCGAAGAGCTCCATCCGCTCGATGAGGCGCTTGCGTCGATCGAGGATCGACCGGACGAACCCATCCGCATCCAGCGAGGGAATTCGTACGGCATCCTTCTGATTGAACAGGAACACCGCTTCGCCGTGGATCTCCCGCGCGAGGAACTTGTCCGGGGCCGACACGGTCATGATGGCCAAATCGACGAGCCGATATTCGTCCGTCTTCTCGAGGCGATAGAAGGCTTGATAGATCCCGGAGGCCGCGGGCCAGGGGACTTCCTGCTTCAGCCGGATCGGCGAGAGAGCCGTCAGGGTCTTTTCGACGACCGCGAACGTCTCGCGGACCATCGCGTCGTCGACGACGATATATAGGTCGATGTCGGACCACGCATCCGTTCGATTGAACGCGGTCGACCCCGATTCCCAGAACGCGTGGACGTACGGCAACGGTCGAAGGTCGTCCACCATTCTCCGGATGATTGCCTCTCGCGACAGGGTCCGGCGGGCCATCGGCTCGACGGCAACGTTTGCGCAAGGCATAAAGCCGGACGGGGGGACGTGAATCGACACGACCGCATCGACGGCTCATTCGTCTGAGTCGCCGACCGAGATGGCGGATGTCTCGGCCACGTCGGCCTTCAAGGCGGCTCCGACTTCCGACGGCGCGACGGCGTGCGAGGCGCTCGTGACGCGCACCGCCAGGAACGCGGACGCCAGCATGAGCACGGCGGCGACGAAGAACGGCATGCCGGGCAGAGTGACCGGGGCCGAGGGGCTGATGAAGTAGGCGAAGATGAACGTGAAGAGCAGCGGCCCCAGGATGCCCGTGAGCCCCGCGATGCTCGCGTTGGCGCCTTGGAGCTGACCCTGCTCCGACGGACGCACCCGGCGCGTCATCAGGCTCTGGATGGCCGGCTGCGCGAATCCGATCGGCGCAAAGACGATGATTGCGAGGACGAACAGCGCCGGCGTCGTCGCGAGGCCCCAGACGACGAAGGACGCGGTCCCGGCGGCCAAGCCGGTGATCAACGCCTTCCGCTCGCCGAAGCGCTTGATGAACCGCTTCACGAGGCCCCCCTGGACCGTGATGTTCAGCGCGCCGACCACGGTCAGCGAGAGCCCGACCTCGACGGGCCCCCATCCGTATCGATAGCCGGCGTAGAGGACGAAGACGCTCGGGAGGACCTGGAACCCGAGGAACTGGACGAAATTCACCGCGGCGAGGCCGAACAGGTCTCGGTAGGAGCGGAGCAGCTTGAGCGAGCCGGCGGGGTTCGCGCGCCGCCAGGCGAACGGCTGCCGGGTCTCCCGAGGAAGGGATTCTGGCAGGACGAAGAGCCCGTACGCCGCGCTCGTCAGCGAGAACGCGGCGGCGAACCAGAACGGGAGGCGGACCCCGAGTCCGCCGATCAGGCCTCCGATGCCCGGTCCGAGGATGAAGCCGAGGCCCCACGCCGCGCCGACCATCCCGAACGCGGCCGCACGCCGCTCCGGCGGGGTCACGTCGGCGACGTACGCGCCGGCGGTCGCATAGCTCGAGGCCGTGATCCCAGACAGGATGCGACCCAACAGGAGCCACGAGAGGTTCGGGGCGAGGGCCATGACCATGTAGTCGACGCCCAGGCCGAAGCCCGAGAGGATCAGCACGGGGCGTCGGCCGTAGCGGTCCGAGAGCACGCCGATCAGCGGCGCGAACAGGAACTGCATCAGGCTCCAGATCGTCACGAAGAGCCCGAAAATCTCCGCCCCGGCCGCGGTGTCTCCCGCGAAGCTCACGATCAAGCGAGGCAAGACGGGGATCGTGATGCCGAACCCGAGAGTGTCGAGGATGATCGTTACGTAGATGAAGACCATCGCGGCCTTGCGCCCGCCGCGCGCCTGTGTGCCGGTTCCGGTGCCGCTCGCCAAGGCGTGCCCGATAAAGGCCGCCGTTTATCAAGCTTGAGGGGAGAGAGGCGTGAATCGGACTAGCGCTTCGATTTCTTGGCCGCTTTCTTCGGCAGCGAGGAGGCGTACGCGACGCCCCGGCCGACCCAGGTGCGCAGGCCGGCGTCGGTGCGCGTGCCCGCCGGCGACACGAGGAGCCATCCCGCCGGAGGGCCGCGGCTGCCGCTCAGATCAAAGGGCTTCGCGCCCGGCTCCCGGAGCAAGGCGCCCGTCTCCGACGGCTCGACGCGCACGATCAGGTCCTCGCCATGCACGCCGACGGCCATGTTGCCACCGAGGAGAAACGCGATGCCGCCGAACATCTCCTTCTCGGTCACGCCCGAGCGGCCTCCGAGCTCCTTCCGGACCCGCTCGGCCTGGATCTCTGAGTACGTCATCGGACTCGCGAGGAGTTGCCGGGGCATGAAGCTTGACCCGAGGGAGCCGGGCTCCCCCTCATTTCTTGAACATCGGCTCGAAGGGACGCGGTCCGGCCGAGATCGGACTTAGCGGGGACCGATCGCAATCGGGCCCGGGCTTCACCAGGAGATCTGCTTCCCGTCGCGGTAGAATCCGCCGGTCGCATCGCCTGCGTTGGTCGCGGTCAGTACGATCGATCGCGCGCCGGACGGCACGCTGCGCGTCGCGCCCCGTCCGCCCATGTCGGTGCGGACCCAACCGGGGCAGACGGCGTTGATGCGGATGCCACGCGGCGCGAGTTCGCGCGCAAGGGTCCGAGTCAGCGCGTTCATGGAGATCTTCGACACCGAGTACGCGCTCGGCCAACCGGCCTTGCGGGGATCGCCTCTCTCCAGATCTCGAAGGTACAATGCGACAAGCGCCTCGAGCGCGGGACGCGTCAGCGCCGGATCCGAGAACTTCGAGCGGAGATCGCGCCCGAGGTACGAGAGTTCGCCCATGCCGCTCGAGACCATCACGACGCGGCCGCCGCGGGGGACGAACGGAACGAGGGCGTCCGTGACATCGCGGGATCCGAAGTAGTTCACCGCGATCGTGTGAGCCGACGCCGCCCGATCGGCCCCCCACGAGCCGATGCCTGCGTTGTTCACGAGGACGTCCAACCGGGGAGCGAGGCGGGGCAGGTCTCCCGCCAACGCGGAGATGCTCTCGCGGTCCGTGATGTCCAGCTGATGGTGCACGATGTCCCGGCCGTCGGGGTCGAGCTTCTTCGTTGCCGCCATTCCGGCGGCCTCCGTACGGCTCGTGAGGATGACGCGGAATCCTTGGTGGTTCAGTTGATTCGAAGTCTCGAGGCCGAGACCGCGGTTCGCGCCGGTTACCAAGGCGATCGGACGATCCGAGGTGTCGGGAGTCATGCCCGGTTGCACAGTCGGCGGTCGAACTTGTCTCTTTGCGGTGGACGATGCGCGCAGAAGCGACCCATCGCCCGGTCCGGTCGGCCTCATCCGCGATAACGGCCCCAAAGCCCTTAAACCACCGCGATCGAAGTCGGCGTCCCGCGGTCCTCGGACTGCGGGGTGTTCGCGTGGCCCTCTCGAGCGCTCGGGCGTGTGTCTTGGGCTGCCTGGCCGTACTCGCCGCAGCCGGTCTCATGGCCGTCTCCCCGAGCCTGCGTCCCGTCGCCGCGTCCGTGGTCTCCGGCCCGATGGATGCGGCGCCATCCAACTCGCAGGCCGCGACCCTGGTACCGGCCGCCGCGGGCACGACGCCCCCCCTCGCGAACGCGGGCCCGGACTTCACCGTCTGGGAGGACCGGACCGCCACGTTCAATGGAACCGGTTCCACGGACGACGTCGGGATTGTGAACTACACCTGGACCTTCGAGGAGGGCTCGCCGCAGAGCCTCTACGGTGCGACGCCGACATATGTGTTCGCGACGCCGGTACATACGTCGTGACGCTCACGGTGTGGGACGGCGACGGCAACGCAGCGACGGACTCGGTCACGCTGACGGTCCGCGATGTGACGCCTCCGACCTTGACGATCTTATCTCCCCCCGAAGGGCTCGTCGTCAACGGTTCGCTGGTCATCACCGCGAATGCGACGGACAACGTCGGCGTGACTCGCGTCAAGCTGTTTGTGGATAGCGTGTCGATCCAAGACGACTTCGCGCCGCCGTACGAGTTCGTCCTGCCGGCCGGGAGGTTGTCCCCGGGGAACCACACGATCCAGGTCTGCGCCAACGATGCCGCGCTGAACGGGGCGTGCCAGATCCACCATGTGACCGCCGTCGGAAGCGGGGGAGGCGGCCTCCTCCCCGATGCCGTCCTCTTCGGCGGACTGATGTTGATCTTGCTCGCCGCGATTGGGGCGGTGGCCCTGATCATCCTGCGGCGAAGGCGCCCGCGAATGCCCGTGTCCATGCCGACACCGACTCCCGTTTCGGAGGAATCGCACACCGCGACCGCGCCTACGGAAGGGCCGCCCTTGGAGCGTCCGGCGTCGGACCCCGCCTTCGACGAGCCGCTTCAGTGAGACGCCCGCACCAACCGCTCAGCTATATGGCCGCAAGGCTACTCCAGGCCATGGCGGCACGAACGCGTCGAGCCCGTGTCACGGGAATCGGAGGCATCTTCTTCACGGCGAAAGATCCGGCCGGGATGGTCGAATGGTACCGAGAACACCTCGGGATCCACATCGAAGACTCCGTCGCCCTCTTCACGTGGCGGGGCGGTAAGGACGGCAGAGCCCAGGGCCACACGGTCTGGTCGATCTTTCCCGCGGACACAAAGTACTTCGGCGAGGATGGCGCGTCCTTCATGATCAACTACCGCGTGAAGGACTTGGACGAGGTTCTCGCGTCCCTCCAGGCCGAGGGCGTCGAAGTGGCTCGGAACGTTGAGGACTCCGAGTACGGCCGCTTCAGGTGGATCACGGATTCGGAAGGGAATCGGATCGAGCTCTGGGAGCCGCCGAAGACGTATCGCGCACCAGAGAAGTCCATGGCGATGGAGTAGGCTCGACGTCATTCGTATCCGCGGAACGCTTCGACCTCGACATCCGCCTCTTGGACCCCGAGGCTCGCGAGCAACCGGAGGGTGCCCACGACCATGCTGGGCGTGCCGCTCACGTAGTAGATCGGGTCCGCAAGCCCGCGGGTCGCCTCCCGGAGGAGTTCCCGACCAATCCGTCCGGACGAGCCTCGCCACCCGTCCCCGACCGTGCGGGTGAGGGTATGCAGCACCCGGAACCGAGGGTTCTGCCGTTCGAGCGCGTCGAGTTCCGATCGATACACGATCTCCTCCTGGCTCCGATTGCTGTAGACGAGCCGGACATCGACGGGCAACGCTTTGTCGGCTGCGTATTCGGCCATGCCCTTGAGCGGCGTGACGCCGATCCCTCCCGCGAGGAGGACCGCCGGCCGCTTCTCGTGCAGGACGAAGTCGCCGATCGGGCCGAACACGCGGACCTCGTCGCCGGGCTGAAGGGCGGCGAAGGCGCGCTTGTACGGTGAGTCGGAGAGGCGGACCGCATATTCGAGGTGCGGGCGGGTGGGACTCGTCGCGAGCGACATGGGGCGCGCGTCCATGCCCCCCTCGGTCCTCAGCTGGAGGAACGTGAACTGGGTGGCGCGGAACTCGAAGGCCTCCGGTTTCTCCACTTGGATCGCGTGGGTCGTCGGCGTCAGCGGGCGCGAGTACACGACCTGGATCCTGAATCCCCTCGGGGGCCCGGCCAACGCTCGATCTCCCATTTGGCTGGAGACTCAGAACACGACCGCCGTATTTCGTGACTCGGGCCGGAAGGAGGCGTCACGCGGATGGCGGCGACCCTCCCGGGAATTCGAGAGCGACGACCTGCACGCATTGCGCCTTGTCTGAAGCCTTCGGACCGGCCCGTTCGAATGGCGCGCGAACGTCGGGATTGCAGGGGGCCGTCGCACGCACACGGCGCACGGTGTGACGGTGGTGAACGTAGCGCAGCGTGGGCGGTACGGGTCGGGTCACCCACCGTCTCGAGCCGACGAGACCGCGGCATTTTTCGTTTGTGTCCTCATGGCCCGAAAGATTGAAACGGTCGCGCGAAGGCTCGCGCCTCCGGTTGCGCGACCGCGTCGGCGAACTCAATCCGCGACCCGCGGTCCTACTGGACGGGAGCCGACGGATAGCCCGGCTCGACCTGCATCCGCGACTGCCGCCACGTGTGGAGCCACTGGAGCGCCGCCGTGCCGACGATCGTGCTCGCGATCCACGCTCCGATGCCCAGCGCCGCCGTCAGGATCGACGGGTTGGCGTACCTGTAGAGGAGCAGGTATGTCCCCGCGCCGACAAAGACGAGGGTGAGCAGGAGCGCGAACGCCCGGGACATGCCGGCCGCAATCGCGGTGATCGCGAAGCCTGCGAGGAGCAGGATCGCCGCGGACCCGAGGTCGTGGGCCGCCTGCCACTCCATCACGGCGAGGACGGACGTCACGAGGAAGCCGCCCGCCAGCAGCACGACGGAGAGCGCTTTCCCGAAGAGCCGCGCGACGAACGCCCCGACGAGCAACCCGAGCCCGACCGGGGCCGCGTTGGCCAAGATCCAGGATTGGATCGTTGCGATGTCGATCATAGGCCACCTTCGGCGCGAAGCACGCGGCTCGAGGTCAAATAGGTGTCGCGGGGCGGGCCTCCTGCCTATTCAAGCTTTTGGCACGTCCTTCGGAAGGACTCCCGAAGGCTCGCACCCGGGTTTCGACCTTGGCCGCGCGGATCGAACGATCCGCCGCCTTTGACACGGCGACGAGCGAGCGCCGCTTCTCCGGCCTCTCGGAGGCACCGGATCGGATCAATCATGTCTGCCGTCATGTCGAGAGAGCTACCCGAGGAGACGTTTCGGAGTTGGATCGCCGAACGGAGCAGGGTCCGTTCCCGGTACTCCTCTCGCAGGCCCCGGACCAATGGACGCACGGTCCTAAGGAGGCCTTGTCAGTGCTTAGGCATTCCCGGAGGATGAACGAAGCGTAGGGTCCATCCGGCCGAACCGCGCAGAGGATTGTGTCAATTCTAACGCCATTGTCGCGTGTCGGTCTGCACGCGTCGTCATCGCGTTGCGGGATTCCCGCCAGCTGACGTCGTTGCGGTCCTTGCCTTGTCTTACCCCGTCTCCGGGCGGAGAGGGTGTCGGCCCCTCCCTCCATTCGGCCGGGCACGCATGGGGACCTCTCGCAGATCGTCCGCCTTGAAACCGGACAGTTCGTTCTCCGGAAGGCCCATGCGCTTCCGCCTCGCGCCAAAGCCCCCGTTTCCGAGTGACGCAAATCGATATGATGTCGCTCGTCCTGACGCCGTCCGTCGGACGATCTCCGCCACGCCGTTTTCGACCAGGTACCTCAGCACGAGACGGCGGGTTGCTTTCGACACCTCCGGGAACCGGCCGGAGGCCAGCTTGGACAGCTCATCCGTCGAGACTTCTCGACCCGCGAGGTCCCGCGCGAATTCGAAGGCGTCGTACGCCTCATACGGGTAGAAAAGGGGTGACCGATTCGACATGGACGGCCCATCGGCCTCCATGACGAACGCATCCGCCTCGTCGATCCTCCGACGGAGTTCGGCGAATTTTCTCACTCTCGCATCCCGGCGGAGGACTTCGAGCTCCGCTGTCCACGCTTCCACCTGAGACCGGAGGACCGTTTCCAGGTTCTCCGGCAGACTGGGGTTCATCTCCCATCCCTCGGGAGCGGCCGTAGGGCGCAGTGGATATATAATACTGCCTGGTCAATATGCTATATCTTCCGAGGCACGAATTTGGAAGAGGATCGACTGCAAAAGATTCATCTACGATGGATTTATCCCCGGCCTCGCGGTGTTTCTTTGTATCGGGTCGTCACCGTGTTTGGCAAGACGGAGTTTGCAACGATACGACTCTATTGCAGGCGCAAACGGCTCAGTCTCTATTCCCTGGCGAAGGCGGCGATCCGGGAATACGTGGTGCGCCACCCCTGAGGCTCGCTTTCATGGAGAAGTATGCGATCCGATCTCCAGAAGGAGGCAGTGGAACCACGAGAAACCTCACGAACTTCTGCGGCAAGGTCGTCCTTCCAACTGTACCTAACTATACATTACTGTCTATCCAATATGTCATATCGACCAATGCATACATTCATCCGCTCCCACGGTATCTAGGGTGTGGAGGAGGATCGTTCTTGAACCGGATCGTCACGGTTTTTGGGCAGAAAGAGTTCGCGACCCTACAGGTCTTTTGCAAACGCAAGCGGCTTAGCATGTACGCCCTCGCAAAGGCGTCGATTCGCGAGTACGTTCTGCGCCACACGTGAAAATGGCCGCGCGATTCGATGGGTTCGTCCCATATGGGTATCCGCGGAACGCTTCGATCCCACGTCTGCGTCCGGGCCCCCGCCAACCCGGGAACTCCAATTGCCCGGGGCGCTTCGCCTCCGGGGTCGCGTGGTCTCGGACGATCCTCACTTCTCGAAAGTGAAGGGTTTTCGCACGACTTGGACCTAAGACGCGAGTGAGATTCCATTGCTTTCCAACACGAGAGACAATCTGCACTGAACGTGACGTTGATCGGGAGGCCATCGGATTATCGGGCCATCTTCTTTTCAAGTTCGCGCAGCGCGGCCGCAACTCCCTGTTGGCGAGCGAAGTCCCTCATCCGCCGGAGGTTGAGCCGTTTCCTCTGGCGGACATAGATGCCGAGCGCATCCTCGATATCTTGGTCGCTCCCGTAGACGAGCTTCATAACAATCGTGTCTTCCTTGTCTGCGATCGGGAGACCCATGCCTCGCCACCTGACGCGGACCGCGTGGGAGATCGCGTCCTTCGTTCTCGATCGCACGGCAGGGGCGAGATCTAAGTGCAACTCCGACCGTCCGTCATGGACGGTGACGTGGGATCCTTCGATGACCGCGTCCCGCAAATCCTGCGGATTGACGCAGAATCCTTCGCGGCGGAATGATGCCGCCATCTTCGAGACGTCTTCCTCGCTGTAGTCAACTATGATGTCCACGTCCGCCGTCGTCCTCGGGACGCCGAAGGCAGAGACCGCGACGGCGCCGACAAAGACATGGTCGATCCGTGCGGCACGCAGGGAGCGCTCCGCTGCCTTAACGACAGCGACGAACGAACGCCGTTTCGCCGGCATCGTAGAGGCTCCATGTCGAGTCGATCAAGTCCGCCGCGATGTCGAGAGTCGCCGACGCGGAAAGGCGCCTAAGCCGCTTCGCCGATTGCAAAAGGGTCCGTTCGCGGTAGTCGAACCGCGCGCGTCGAATCGAACCTCGCACGATGTTGGGCACGAGCCGTGGCTATTTAGGGATTGCCTGAGGGAGGCCGAACTGGTGCGGTATGCGCTTGGCTGGTCGACGAACTGAGGGACAATCTGCCAACAGTATGACATCCTAGCGTTCAGTGTGGGAGGATGTTCTTCCCACCTTCTGACTCCCACCATCCTTAAATACCGAAAGTGGTATGTCATCGGTGGGTATGCAGACCGTCACAGTAGACCGGAAGGGTCGGGTCCTAATCCCCAAAGAACAACGAGAGGAACTCGGTCTTACCGAGGAAGACCAGCTCTCGGTGGCCGTCGAAGGAGGCGAGATCCGCCTGAAACCAATTACCCGAAAGCAGTACAAGGCCAAATCCGGTCGAAAGTGGGGAAAGGAGGCTTTCCTGAAGGCGGGGGAGGCTTCGTTCGCGGATGAAGAGTAAGCTGATCGACCTCAACATTCTCGCCATTTTCCTGGTCGGGGACCATCCAGGCCATCGCTATGTCGACCCCGTGGTTTCTTCAGGCCTAGCGGGCGAATATCGCCTTCTCATGCCGGACCAGCTCCCGCTCCGAGCTCGCTGGGTCCTAACGAAACATTGGGGGATTGATTCGAAGGAAGCGGACCGGGCGGTCGAGGACTTTCTCGAGCATCGTCGAGTCCGCTATGTTGGGGCAGCTCGGACGACGATGCAAAAGGCCTTCGAGCTGGCGAAGACACTTCGCCACGATGTCTACGATACGTTCTACCTTGCGCTGGCAATGGATCATAGCGCCCCGACTGTGCTCACAACGGATCGCGATTTCCGCGGATTATGCAAGAAAGTCGACTTGGAGTACGAGAACCCCGTGCCCGAAGATGTTCTCCGGCGGTTCGAGGGCTTCAGAAAGACGCGATGAGGCTCGTCACCGTTCCCTCAATCAAATTCGTGGCCTGCGAGCCCCTGCAGTTTCGTCCCAGACCTCCGCGCGAGGGTTCATTAGCACAATACTCTGTTGTCGATAGCATCGGGAAAGCCCTATGCCTAGGACCGGTGAGGTGAAAAGAGACCGGAGGCCCGTCCCCCGCCTCGAGGACGAAGGCGGGTCGCTTGCGGACAAGGCGACCTTGGAGGAGGCCTTAGAGACGCTCCGCCAGTCCCGGGAAGACGAGGATTGAAGGAAGTCTTGGACTCGAGGTTCCTCATCACCTCTCCAAAGACAAGGCGACGCTCTCGCGGACCCGCGCGAAGCTGGCCACGCTCCGGCAGGGGCGCCGCGGAGTTCTCCCACGGTCGTGGTCGCGGAGGTCTGAATACGGTCTGCCAGAAGGCGGGTCACGACGAGGCGCGGAGCCGGTTCCGCTCCCTCGAACATGCTGGCTTGGAGTTCGTTCCGTTGGATCCTTCCTTGGCCCGCGAAGCCGGTCTCATCAAGTGTGCTCACCGGGACATCCCCACGTCGGACTGTATCATCGCCGCCACCGCGCTACGCCTCGGGGCCTTGGTGGTCTCGGACGATCCCCACTTCTCGAAAATCAGAGGCCTCCGTACGACATGGATCTGAGACACGTTTCGCGGCTTTACGGGCGCTGGTGCGGCCTGCAAGCAGGCAGGGTACATTAGGGAGGTGGACCATCGGCAGGTGCCCTCATGCCGAAGCCGAGTAGAAAGCCAAGGCACACCACCTCAGGAAATGAGCCCGCAGTTCGCGGAGAAGACGACGGGCGCAAGAATGTTCCGCCTGCTGCTAAGCAGACGCGGGCGCCCCGTCACCTCTCCGATTCCGTCGGAATGCTCAGTCCTGAGGCCGTCGAGGCGATACGGAGCGCAATCGAGCAGAGCCGACAAGAGCGGAAAAGGTTAGATCGCGAGCGACTCCAGAAAGTTATCGAGGCCTTCAGAAGTCCCGAAGATGCACGCGTCCTTGACGCAGCGCGAAAGAAGGCGGGATCTGCAGGACTAACGCGTAAGAAGGCCATGGACCTTTTGGACGAAGTGAAGAGGGAAGCCTGGAAGAGAACCTACGGGAAATCGAGTTCGAAGGAGTAAAAGGCGCTCAGGTCGATGTCCAAAGACGATCTGCCCGGATTGTCGGGTCACGGACGCTGCGACCAGATCGGAATGATGTGCCGCTTGGCTCGGTATCGCCGAAGAATCTCGTCGAAAGCCTCGATTTTGTCTTCGGGAACGATGACCGCTCCTCGCCCGACCCGCCAGCCACCGACGTCCCTCAGGAACCCTGGCTTCTGGACGACGTACGTCTTCTCCCCGACCCGCTTCTGAGTCCTGTATCCGTCGATCTCCCGGAGGAACCGAGCGCGCTTGCGGGGAGACAGACGGTCCGTTTGGTAGCTTACGAGGCGGAGAGGCTGGAGATCGAGCTCGACCGGTGTCACGCGAGGAAGGTCGCCAAAGAGGACTCGGCCTTGGCGGACGATCGATTCGAGGAATTGCTTGTCGAAGGCGTCGCGCTCCTCGGGCCGATAATAGATGACGCTGAACTCGACGTCGAACTGGCGGTCGAGGGCGAGCAGGGCCTCCCATGCAGGATCTTCTGCGCCTGAGTTGCACTCAATGAAGATGTCGATGTCACTCCCTTCCTTAGCGTTGCCCCGCGCCGCCGAGCCAAACAAGACTGCGGATCGCACGCCCGGGACCGCGGCGAGCTTCCGGGCTGCCGCACGAATTGCTTGCTCAAACATGGGAGGATTCATCCCAGGACCTCCCGACAGATGGACTCGATGGTCTCGAAACTCTTCCGCGCCTTCGCGAGGTCGGCCCGGGTTCCGGAGTTTCCGTAGACGAACTTGGCTCGGGCGTTATGGTCCAGGTAGCGGAACGCGTCGGCCACGGTGGAGGCGTGTGGACCCAGGATCGCCGGGTTCCGCTGAAGTTCGTCGGGCACCCGTTGGTATGTTTCTGGATGTGGACCCTCTTCTTGGCTGCACACGCCTCGATACAGTGGTAGGCGCTGAGGAACCATGCCTCGACGAGGAGGCCGGGCTCGTTGACCCTGGAGGCGCCAGCTCGGAACTCTTCCGCCTTTCTCAGGTGGGTCTCCAGCAAGGACATTCGCGTACTAATTACGCGACACGTACTTAGGCATCACGCGAGGCGGGCGCACCAAGCTAGAACTCTTTCGTAAGTACGATTTCCGCGTCATCTCTCTGAACGATCGAGATCTCGAGAAACTCGATGACCTTCTCCCAACGCAACTTTTGAAGCTCTTCCCCATGGCTTTCGTTTCCAATAAGTAACGAGACAATTTCCCTGTTCGATCGATCCGCAACTGAGAGATTCTCCATGTGACGCGTCCACACGGTGATTCACCATCTTTGGTCTATTCGCGGACTTGAATCAACCACATGTGGTTTATTTCGATCGCGGACCGTAGGCATCCTTAAGTGGGAGAGCCTCGTCGGGCCGGACGAAGGAATTTTGAATGCCAAGCGAACTATTTGGAACAAGCGTCATCTTTGTCAAAGTGGCGCCAGGATATGTAGAGAGAACGTTGACGACCCTCCGTGCCAAGCCGAACGTGACGAAGGCCGAGGCCGTCTTTGGGCGCCATGACATCGCCATCGCGGGCGGCTTCCGGAACACGGACGAGCTGCGCGCGTTTGCGTCCGAGGTCCAGCTGATGGACCACGTCTGGGCGTTCCGGAGCTATCCGGCACTCCAGGACTGGACCCAGAGCAAGATCGATGGTCACGCCAGCAACGCGTACCTCCTCATCCGGTCGACGGACACGCAGCAGACCATGAGCGCGTTGAAGAACGTCCCCGAGATCCAGGAGATCATCGGCACGACCGGAGATTCGGACATCGTGGCCCGCATCAGCGCGGACCCCCGCGAGAACCTCCTCGAGTCCGTCGTGACGAAGGTCCAGGGCATGC
>DASWDU010000033.1 GCA_036395115.1 Thermoplasmata archaeon
GTAGTGGTAGCTCGCCTGGACCGCGCCGGAGGCGTCCGTGAGGGTCGTGATGCTCCCTTCCAGGTTCCGGTGGTAATAGTACGACACGTTGGCCACGATCATGTCCAAGGGCCGATTCGAACCGGGACCGAAGAAGTACGACGCACCGAGCGAGGCCCCCTTGTAGTCCGCGACCTTCCGTGGGAATCCGCCGATGCCGAGGAGGTCGTAGTCGAAATGCTGGGTCACGGAACCTTGGTTCACGGTCTCGCTCGACAGGAGCCCGTCCGGGCCGTACTGCATCAGTTCGTACGGCGCGACGTTCAGCGTTCCGGCGGCCATCGACACGGTGGTGGTGGTCCCTAGGTACGCAGAGGACCCCGCGGGATCGAGGACGACTTGACCGGCCAACGTGTTCCCCGAGTTCAGCGAGACGGGCGAGGCGCTCGAATAGGTTCCGCTAAAAGCCGCGTGGCAGAACAGGTAATTGGTGTTGGGAATGAGGGTGAGGGCCTGGGAACCGACTTGATACCAGCCTCCGTTGAGTTTGTATGACCACGAGACGGTGACGGTCGGGCAGTTCGGGTAGTCGACGTCGTCGAACACACTGCCCGACCCAGTGACCGAGATCGTCTTGCTTTGCGGCGAGGGCAGCAACGTGAGAAGGCGGACCGAAGACGTTGTGGTGCACGAGCTGCACGAGGAAGAGACGAGTTGCGTCGTCGACACTGGCGCGAGGTTATTCGCGTAGTCGTACGCGAAGTGGGTCGTGACGGCGCCGACCGTTCTCGAGATGAGATTTCCGTTCGCGTCGTAGCTGTAGCTGGTCCCATCTGTGGAGGATGTGAGCTCGTTGTCCGCGTCATACGTGGACGTGACCGTCGTGCCCCCGCTTGTCGACGTCAGGCGGTTGCCGAAAGCATCGTACGTGTACTTGGTCGATGTGCCGCTGGGATACGTGGCGTTGGCGAGGCGATACTCCCTGTCGTAGACGAACATGCTCGGGTTCGTGGCGGTCTGGAACGACACGCTCAGGCTGGAAATGGTCGTCGTCACGACGGAATCGTTCTGGAAGGCGATTTTCCCGGAAAGGACGTCCCCGTTGCGCACGCTCACGGACGCGCTGAACTGGGCTCCGAACGACGCGTAGCAGGCCCGGGGTTTGTTGAGATTGAGGGTTTGCGATCCGATCTGGACGGCAATTCCATTGAGGACGTAATACCAGGTCACGGTGGGAGCGGCGCAAGACGGCGGCGAGTTCACGTTGTCGACGGCGACTCCATGAGCGTACACGGAAACGGTGACGGTCTGGGGCGAGGGCGCCAAGCCCGAAGCGGTGAGCCCGTCCGTTGCGGCGTCGCAACAATCTGAGTACGTCCAGGTGGAAATCGCCTCCGTGGTCTGGGGCGTCTGCTGGGTCACAACGTTCCCCACCTTGTCGTAGACGTATGCCAGTTTCTCGAGGACGGACCCGCCGGGCTGGTAGGCTGTCTCGAGGACGAGCCGCCCGCCCCGGTCATAGGCGTACGTCACGTACCCGCCGTTCGGATACGTCTCTTTGAGGAGTTGGCCGTCCTTGCCATACGCGTAGGCCCAGCGGCTTCCGGCTGCGTCCGTCTGGCTCGAGACCCTGTTGCTCCGGTCCCAGACGTAGATCCCTCCGCCGTTGCCGTCCATGGAGAGACGGTTCCCGTTTGCATCGTACGTGAAGTTGTGAAACAACGTCATGGAGACGTCGAGGAAAATCTGCCTTGTCTGGCTCACCCGATCCAGGGCGTCGTACACAAAGATCTCGTCGAGTTCGAATCCCCTCCTCTCGACGACGTTTCCGTCCTTATTGTAGGCCACGGTAATCGCTTGCGCGCCCGGGTACGTCGTCTTGACGAGGCGATTTGAGGCGTCGTAGGTGTAGTTGATTCGTGTCCCGTTCGCTAGGATTTTGACGATGTCGTTGCCCACGGCATCATACACGAACCGGGTCACGTGGCCCAAGGGAGTCGTAACGTTGGTGACGCGACCGAAGGCGTCGTACGCGTACCTCGTCGCGTGGTTGTTCCTGTCGGTCGTCTGGGTCTGCTCGCCCAGGTTGTTGTGGACGTATTTCGTGATGTTGCCGCCCGTGTCGACAATCTGCTGCACACCGCCAAATGTCATGTTGTAGGCGTACTGCGTGATGAGGAGATTCGCGTCCTTCCGCGTAAGGAGGTCCCCCCGGTGGTCGTACGTGGACCAAGTCACATTCCCCATCGGGTCCGTGACGGACGTCACGCGCCCGTTGGAGTCGTACACGTTCCGCGTCGTGTTGCCTCCGGGACTCGTGGTGTTCCACGTCCGCCCGATTGCGTCGTTCTGGTACGTCGTCTTGTTGCCGCCCGCGTCCGTCGAGTTGACGAGGAACTCGTGCGCGTCGTAGCTTGCCGTGACCGAGTTGCCGCGGAAATCCTGGGAACGCACGACCGAGCCTGCCGCATCGTAGAACTGGTACGATACGTTGCCGCCCGGGAGAATCGTCGCGTAGAGGTTGCCATTGGTGTAGTAAGTGTATCTGGTCACGTAGCCCCTCTGATTCATCTGGCTCATCCGCAGGGCGATGAACTGTGTCGCGTTCTGGACGTTGGAGAACGTTTGGAGCGTGGTGTTCCCCCCCGGGTCCCTCGTGGAGACCGCATTCCCCATCCAGTCGTACGAATATGCTGTCGTGTCGGTCCGTCCGTCCGTCGCCGTGAGGATGTCGAACTCGCCGTCCCACGTGGCCTGGCTGGAATTGCCCTTCGTACAGAGGCCGCAGCCGAATCCGCCGACATTCGGTCCGTTGAGGACGGTTGGATTTCCGAGGCTGTTGAACGTGATGGTCGTAGTGGAACCCGCCGCGTTCGTCACCGTGGTCTGAGTCCCGCTCGTGTAGCCGATGCCGTAGGCCTCCACCTGCCATCGAATCGCGTTCGAGGCGTAATTCCATTCGCCGGTCCAGATCTGGCTCACCCGGGAACTCGCGTCGTACACGAAACGGTCCACGTGGCCCGCGCGGTCGACACGCTGGGTCAGGCGGTTGGAACTGTCGTAGCTGTAGTTTTCACTAAAGGTCATGGCGTCCGTGAACGTGACGAGCCGGTTCGAGCCGTCGTAGGTGTAGCCCACCCTCCGGTTCATCGGATCGGTGACGAACGAAATCCGGTTACTCGAATCGTAGACGAACGTCAACGCGAGGCCCGAATCGTCGGCAACCCTCGTGGGGTTGCCATTTGTGTAGGTGAGCGTGAGGTGGTTCCCGTTCCGGTCGACAATGGACGTGAGCTTGCCTGTCGAGTCGAAGTTCGTCCGGGATCCGTCGGGCTGCCAGAGGGTGTAAGTCCCGTCGGCATTCTTTACGAGATTGTCGTGGATTCCGCGGGGCGGACTGTACGCGGTGCCCCCCATCGTCGTGAAGATGTAGACCGCCCCGTCGCCCGCGGTGTAGGTCACGTTTCCTCCTGCGGGGAAACTCAGCTTGGCGTGGAACCCGTCCATCGTACCGAGGCCGAACGGCCCCGCTGTCCCGGAAAGGGCGGAGTTGTACGTCCGGACGAGGGCGATCGGGAAGCCCTTCGCCCGAGTCGAGAGATCGGTCCAAGAGATCACAAGGTTCCCGGAGACCGCGTTCACGTCCCCGGCCACGTAGATGTACCAGGGCGCGAACCCCGTGTTCGTCGTCGCCTGGACCCCGGTCGGCGGCGTTTCCAGCGCATCCATCTCGTGGACGAACGCCGTGCCGTCGACGCCGGTCCGCATGACCGCGCGGAGCTGGTACCACCGCTTCTGGTCGATATCGGGAACAGCGTAGTAGAATCCTGGTGCAACCATCGCCTTCAAGAGGTGCCATCCACCCCAGGCTTGGTTATTGGAGGACGAGTTGATCCACAAGTCTACGTCGCTGTAGGAGTCGGCCGTACCTTGGAAGCGAACCTGCGTGACAACGTTGCTGGTTCCTGCGTCCCGGCTGGCCGAGGTGTAGTCCCCCGACCACTTGGTCGCGTCGCGCACTCGGACGTTGTCCGCATACAGGGTGCATTTGCTGGTGACCTCAGAAAGCCCGACGTTGCCGCTCAGCGGACTCCCTGGCGGGGAAGGGTCCGTGCCGGTCCAGACCCTGGCCCCGGCCCACCAGATTTCGAAGGAATTTCCCCTCGCCACGACTTTAGCGTCGTAATTCGTGTTGGCGCTCATCGAGATTGACAGCGTCGATGAGAGTGCCGTGGTCACGCCGCCGATTACTTTGTAAAGCGTAACTTGCTTCCCCGCGAAGTTGACGTTCAGATAGTAGTAGTTCGAGCTGCTCGCATACCGGACCAGGAGTTTCGACGCGCCGCAAGACGCGAAATTGAGGGTGGATCCGAGGACGAGGTCCGACCAGGTGCCGGACGCGTGGATCTCCGTGGCCGTGAGCTGCGCTCGGCCTCCTCTGAGGCTGAAACTGTTTCCCGATGTCTTCGTCCAGACCTCGTTCTTGTTGTCGTTGAAGTTGTCTGCCAGGTACCCGATGCGGAGGCTCTGGTCCCCCCAGTCGCTCGTGAGGTGGTCTAAGGTTCCCGCCCAAGCGTTGTTCGCGTTCGCCTGGAGAATCCACGTCGGATCGATGTACAACGGAAAGGTCGCGCCCGACACCGCGTTGGCGTCGAGGCTAATGACGAGGGAGCCATCGATGTAGGCGACGGACGTCGCTAGGTTGTCCCACGTGTGCGCCGGTGTTGCCGAGTCCCACGCTGCGAACGGCGCGCTTCTCCAGGAAGTTCCGGCAGAGCCGATCAGCGTGATCGTCGTGCCGGCTATCGCGACGTAGTAGGAGCCGGAGAAGGGCACGGTGAGGGACGGGCTCGTGATGGGCGTAGGGAAGGGCGATGCGATATTGACCGTCTCCTTGATCTGGTCGAGATGGACGGCGTACGTCGCCCCGGGGACCTTGCCCTGAGTGAAGGACCCACCGAGCCGGGTGATTGCGAAGGAAGTTGTCGTCTCGTTCGCGAGATATGGCCACTCTCCCGCGGACCAGTTGAGCGCGCTCTCCGGCCGCCAGACGCCGTCCCATCGCTGGAACGTCGGGAGGTACTGAGTCCGAACCGTCCCGTCCGGGAAGCGCGTCGTCGCGGCCCCAGGACCGTATGTAGTCGCAGTCGGGGGACCACCTCCTGAAGCCGTCATCGTGCCACCATCGGCCGATACCGGGCGAGACACAACCGCGAATGCGGTGAGGATCATGACTCCCACGGCGAACGTCGCGAAGCCCTTCTTAATCCACTTGGCGCCGGGCGAAACCACCCCGCGAAAAGCGGTGGCGTTAATCTCGGAGCGATTCCGAAATTCCTCCCCGTGCTCGCACGAGAAGTCACCTCTCGAGTGTCCGACCATCGGACCGCCGTCCGTGGTCCGTAGGAATAGTGAATACCCGTCTTAAGGGAGCTTCCGTTTTCCGGAAGCCTGACCCGGAGTCGGCAACGGCAGGACCGGGTAATTCTCGCCTACGTTTATATTGGCCTACATCGCTTATCGTCGGGGCAGTTGAGGGATGGATTCACGAGCCGGACCGTCTCATCCCGAGCGTGGCTCGAGATCGAATCGTCGTCCGTACGAGCCCATCCGCTGGCTCGAATACAGTGGCCTGCTCGTGATCATCGGCCTCCTCGCAGACGCGCAGACGGAATCGTTGAGCATCACGGACCTCATCGATCTCTCTGGCATATGCAATGACACCCTCTATTCGGCGCTCTCTGTCGCTCTGTCCTTGGGACTGGTTCGGTTGCAGATGACTCATCGAGGCGCGCAACCCGCACGGCGATACTCGCTCACGGACCCTGGCCAACGGCTAGGGAGGATCGCCCGGCAAGCCCGGCTCGAAATGGCTGAGTTGCCTCAGCTGAGGCGTGCGCTCGCGTCCAGGCGCGCTCCAATCGGCCGGAGCCCAGGCGCCCATGCGACTGCCGGAGCGGTTCTGGAGCCAGAGGCGTAGGCGGGGGAGGTCCGCTCGCTGCCGGATGGCCGCCCCTCCCAAGCTACCTCTCTTGTTCCTTCTGTAGGACCCGGACGCTGTCGCCCCGGACGGTCACAGGGATGCGGACCATCGCCTCGAACAGCTCGACCGTGATCTCTTCCTTCGTCTCGTCGATCTTCATGACGCGGGCCTTCTCGCCCTTGAACGGGCCGGCGACCAGCTCGACGATGTCGCCCTCCATGATCCCGCTGACGATCGGCTTCGGCGTCAAGTACGCCTCGATCTCCGAGAACCCGATGCCGGTCGACTCGCCTTCGCCCTTCACGACCCCGCGCGCCCGGCGCAGGCCGCGGACGATCTCCTCGAGCCGATCCGGGTTCATCGATTCGACGTAGACGTAGCCGCGGAAGTTCGCCGGCACAAGGATCGAGAAGACGCCGACGTCTTTTGCCTTCGCCCGCGCATAGATGGCGTCGGCGACGGCGCGCTCATGGCCGATGGATGACTTGACCGCGAGGATCGCTTGACGAGCGCTGAAACTCAGCGTCTTCGCATCGAAGGCGCCGGGATCTCCTTTCGAGATCGCGTTCACGACGACGTTCAGGCGGTCCCCGTAGCGCGCGCCTTTCGGGCACGTGACCGTGAGGGTGATCTCCCGCTGCCCGTCCGTGATGAGCATGAAATCCTTTTCCGTAATCTTCGTGTAGGTGACGTCCCACGCCTTGTCCTCGACGCCGTACAGCTTCACCGTCCACTCGGGCGGATCCGGCAGCTCCGAGTTGTAGACCAGGTCGACCTTGATCCGGATTGTGTCGTCCTCCGTGCCGGTGTTCGTCACGAGGACGTCGTACTCCCGTGTCTGCCCCGCGGTCAGCGTGGCTTTCTCCTCGTTGAGGTCGAGCTTGACGCCGAAATGGCCGACCGGGGGCGCGCCAAGCTTTGCCTCTGGCGGCGGCTCCCGCCTCGAGAAGTCGTCGAGCAGCCCCATATCAGCCCACGACCCCGAAGAGCCCGCGGATTGCGCCCGGTCCGTATCGCATGATCAGGTAGATCACGAACCCGAGCGCACCGATCGCAACGATTCCGATCCCGGTGATCAACACGACTTTCGAGTACTCGTCCGACGTCGGCTTGCGGGCCATCTTGAGGACGCGGCCGAACCGGCCTTTCCCGAGCCGCTTCACTCGCTCCTCGATCCGCCGCTGGACCTCCCAGCTCCTGTCCACGATGTCCGCCATGGTCCTCACCGCACGATGTCGACTCCGGCCTGGGGCGCTCGGAGGTGCTCCCCGGGTCCGAGGATCTGCTTCGACTTGACTCCGGTCAAGATAAGCATGACGCGGAGCTTGTGCTCGAGGCTCGGGTCGACCGCCGCGCCCCAGATGATGCGGGCGTTCGCCGCGATACGGCCCTGGACGATCTCGGACACCTTCTCCGCTTCGGCCACGCTCATGTCGTTCCCTCCGGTGACATTCACGAGGGCACCGGTCGCATGACTGATGTCGACGTCGATCAGGGGCGAGTTAATCGCCTCTTCGATTGCCGCCTCCGAACGGTCGTCGCGGTCGCTCTCCCCGAGTCCGATCATCGCCACGCCGCCTCCTTTCATGATCGTCTTGATGTCGTTGAAGTCCAAGTTCACGAGGCCCGGTTTCGTGATGACCTCGGTGATCCCCTTGATCGCCCGCATCAGCACGTCGTCGGCGACCTTGAACGCCGCGTTCAAGGCAAGACGCGGGACGAGCTCAAGGAGTTTGTCATTCGGAATCACGACGACGGTGTCCGCGAAACTCCGGAGCTTTTCCAAGCCGAATTCCGCATTCTCCGCACGGATCGCTCCTTCCGCTCGGAACGGGAAGGTGCATATCGCAATCGTCAGGGCGCCCGCCTCCTTCGCGAGTTGCGCGACGACGGGCGCGCCGCCCGTTCCGGTGCCGCCCCCGAGGCCGCACGTGATGAAGATCATGTCCGCGCCATGCACGACCGAGCGAATCTCGTCGGCGGCTTCCCGTGCGGACTCCTCGCCGACCTGCGGCAGCGCCCCCGCGCCCAATCCGCGGGTCACCCGGCGTCCCAAGAGGAGCTTGTGGGGCGACCGAATGGTCAGGAGATGCTGGGCGTCCGTGTTCGCCGCGTAGAGTTCCGCGCCGATGATGCCCGCGTCCACCAGCCGATCGATCGTGTTGCAGCCCCCGCCGCCGATGCCGAAGATCTTGATGTTCGTGCGAAGGCTCGCGAGGATCCGCTCGAGTTCGGCATCTTCGGCACCCGCGCCGATCGATTGGGTCGGGGAGTCGGGCACTCGGGGGTGTGCATCGGACCGGGTGACGATTTCCTTGATGATCGAGTCCATGGGACGCCCTCCGGGACCAGCCTCCCGGCTGAGGAGTAATTTCGCTTCTCGCGTAAGAGCGTGCCGGTTATAAGCATTGCGAACTGCGTCGCGGCTCCGGGCTGAGCACGACCATGACCGCGATCGCAGCCTCGGCCTAGCGAATCACATCGATGCCGACGCGGGCCCGCTCTTCGGCCGGATCGCGGCGCCCGACAATCTGCTTCGACTTCACGCCCGTGGCGACGAGCATCACGCGAAGGGTGTGCTCCAGAGACGGGTCCACGGTCGCACCCCAAATGATCCGCGCGGTCGGAGAGACCTTCGACTGGACGACCTCCGCAACGCGCTCTGCCTCGGAAATCGTCATGTCGTTTCCGCCGGTCACGTTGATCAGGACGCCGTGAGCCGTCGAGACGTCCACTTCGAGGAGGGGCGAGTTGATTGCTTCCTCGATGGCCTCGACCGCCCGGTTGTCGCCGACCGCCTGGCTCTCGCCCAGCCCGATCATCGCAACCCCGCCGCCCTTCATGATCGTCTTGACGTCGTTGAAGTCCAGGTTCACGAGCCCGGGTTTCGTGATGATCTCCGTGAGCCCCTTGATCGACCGCATCAGGACCTCGTCGGCAAACTTGAACGCGAGGTTCAGGCTCTGCCTCGGAACGAGATCGAGGAGCTTGTCGTTCGGGATCGTGATGACGG